>JAGAQK010000155.1 GCA_017622825.1 Clostridia bacterium
TAACGATTGTGGTTGTATTTTATCGATTCCTTGCCCTTTTACGATTTGAAATAGATTCATATTGTCAATTTAGAGGTTTCTCTCCCAAATAGTTCCCCAAAAGCTGATTTTGGGTATAAAATAACCGTCATTCTGTTGTATCAGAATGACGGTATTTCTGAAGGCTCAACCTAATTTTGATACAAATGCACCCCCTTTTGAGATTAGGGGGTGCAAATAAGTTACTGCAAATAATTGGGCGTACGATAAAACTTCACTTTATCATATTTGTAATCTTCTTGTAGTACGATAGCCACATCATCTGCATTCTCGATATAGCGACCTTCCTCGAGGACTTTCCACTGCTTCGAATTCAGATCATATTCCTTAATGGATATCCATAGCCCACTCTGCGATTCCGACCGACAACAAGCGCGTTTAAATTCATTGTGGTCGAAAACAAGAAATTCTGTGCCAAAATCTATATCGGCAAATTTCCTGTTTGCTACATAATCCATCAAGGCGGGGTATTTCCATATCATCGGTATTATTATAATCAGCGCAAAAGCTAAAGTTAATACGCCGGAAACGATAATGATCGAGAGTGGTAGCATAGCTATTGACCAATCATCGTGAGTATACTCTGAAAATTCTTTATCACCCAACAAACCATCTGTAGCATAGAAAACGATAAGCAGAATCGCCAAGCTAATTAACATTCCTACGAAACAAATTCTTGATTTTTTATTCTTGAAGTCAAACATTTTCTCCCCCGCCTTGTCGATAGTATAACATAGATGTTCCAATATTTCAACGATTTGGTCAATAATATAACGATTATCCCACTAAATCAACGATTATAGTTGTAATTTAACGATTACTTGTCTTTTAACGATTTGAAATAGATGTAAAGAAAAAAACAAGGAATTTTCCCCTCGAAAAATTCTCAAAATGCTGATTTTCGGCATAAAATAACCGTCATTCCGTTGTATTAGAATGACGGTTATTCTTTGGCGGAGATAGAGAGATTTGAACTCTCGCGCCGGTTTCCCGACCTACACCCTTAGCAGGGGCGCCCCTTCGGCCAACTTGGGTATATCTCCGTATCGCCGAGCTTTTGTAATTATACCATAAATAAAACTTACGTCAACACCAAAATTTTCATGTAAAGAATACAAAAAAACACAGCTTTCCTTTTTGGCTTTCACAAACAAATATTGTTATTTCGTCTCAGAGTCTGAGTTTTCGCGTTTTTCCAAGTTTTCTTCTTTAACCTCCGCGAAACCTTCTGTGCTCTCTTTCTCAAACAGTATTTTTATAGTCTGGAATATAATTTCTATATCCAAAAGCAATTTATAATTTTGAATATACATTAAATCCAGCTTTAACTTATCGTATGCAGAAGTATTGTATTTGCCATATACTTGCGCCAGTCCCGTAAGTCCTGCTTTTACTTTTTCTCTGTATTTAAACTCCGGTATGTCCTCTTTATACTTTTCAACGTGCTCAACTCTTTCAGGTCTCGGGCCAACAATACTCATATCTCCCTTGATAATATTGATGATCTGTGGCAGCTCGTCCACTCTTATCGCACGTATAACTCTACCCACTCTTGTGATTCTCGGATCATGATCTGTTGCAGGAATAACCTCTCCGTTTTTTTCTGCATTAACAATCATACTTCTAAATTTCAATATTGAAAATACCTTGCCATCATTTGTCACCCTATCCTGTCTGAAGAAAATAGGACCTCCGTCATCTATCTTTATTGCCAAAGCAATAATCAGCATAATAGGCGAAAAGATTATAATTGCCAGCAAAGAGAAAACAATATCAAACAATCTCTTCGTAAATCTCTGCTCCACTGTCAATCCAACATTTCTTGATAAAAGAAGTGGCGTATCAAAAAGATGAATGCTCTCAGAACTTCTCATTATTATGTCTGATATTTTAGGTGTAGTATATGTTCTTATTGCATTGTCATAACAATACTTAAGAATTTTATTTCTCGTCTCCGATGGAACGTCACATATAATAACACCTTCATACAAATGGCATCTTTCATATATTTTTTCAAAACCTTCTGAAATATTGATTTTTTCTGCGACACAGAAGCAATCTTTTCTGGAATTGAATTTTTCAAAAAGACCTTGAGACCACCTCTCTGCATATACCATTAAAACCCGTCTCGGAGGGTAAATAAATCTATACAATAATGCAGTCATCGGCGTCCATATCATTATAATAACAATATCCACAAGGGACATCAGCAACAAAGGTATAATTGTATAGAAGTGCTTTGTCAAAAGAACGATTTGCAGATATATTACAACGTTAGCACATAGCGCCGTTAAAGATTGCAAATATACCATATTAAATATCCTTAAATACCCAATCTTCCACCCTGCAAAAATAATAGTAAATATGCACAACATTATACCGTACACAGCTACAATCATCCAATGTCCCAGTTTAGCGTATGTTATTTCCATTAAATCGCTGTAATATGTTCTCCATACATAGCGAAAAACAAACATTTCTGCCAAAAAAAGCAAAGCAACAAAGCTTAGACGAAAAATTCTTTTATATTGTTCATAGTTCTTCAAATCAATCAACTCCAAATATCTAAAAAGATACTCTCCATACTAAGTATACCACTTAACATTCATTTTTACTATCTTTTAAAATTTCATAGATATCTTTAATACTTTCAAAAATATACTGCGGTTTATTTTCTTCACTTGCTTTCTCTATATCAGCCTTTGTTGTTTCTCCGCTCAAGACGCATATTGAACATACGCCGGCATTAATTGCCGATAAAATATCAGTGTAAAGACGATCTCCTATTACCGCAACCTCGTTATTTTTATATCCATATTTCTCCATAATAACTTGTATCATACAGGGATTAGGTTTTCCAACTACAAAAGAAGGTCGTTTCTTTGTTACTCCGTAAATACACTCTATAAAAGAACCCGCATCAGGTATCACCCGTCCATCTTTTACAGGACAAACCATATCAGGATGTGTTGCCCAATACTCAACACCATCTGCAATATAATCACATGCAATCCGCAATTTATCATACGTTAACGTCATATCAAAAGCCAGTATAACATAATCCGGTCTTTTTTCTTTCTCGACGTAATATTGTCTTATTATCTCAAATCCTTGCTCTTCCAGATACTTTTCAAAAACAGGTGTTCCTAACACAAAAAGTCTTGCCTTTGGATGTTTTTTGTTTAAATTATATACCAATGCATTCACAGAGGTAAAAAAATCCTCTTCTCCTGCCGAAATACCCATTCCCGCAAGCTTTTCCACATACTGCGAAGTAGCTTTTGACGAATTATTTGTTATATACATAGCCCTTTTATTCTGCTTTTTTAATATATCAAGAAACTCATACGTTCCCTCTATAACGTGGTCTCCCAAATATATCGTGCCATCCATATCCAACAAAAAGCACTTTATTTGCCTGATGTTTTCAATCCCGAGCTTATTATATGAGCTCATAACATCGCCTCCGAGGTGGATTATATCATACAATCCAAAATTGACAAAATTATTTTATTCTTTTGTTATTTCGTTGTATAATGTTATTTGTATTTTTTACACAATAAATGCTTAGGAGAAAAAGATGACTGATAATAAAAAACAAACAACCGAGCCTGCCCTATATAGTAAAGGTGAGGAAATATTTAATATGGTTTCACATATTGTTGGCGGAGCTTTTGCCATTGCTGCTGTCACACTCTGTATTATTATGGCGGCTTTTCACAAAAACATTTGGGGTGTTGTCAGTGGCGCAATATATGGTGGATCTATGGTTATTCTTTACACCATGTCAAGCCTTTATCATGGGCTTAGACCCAATAAAGCAAAAAAAGTTTTTCGTGTTATTGATCACTGCTCAATATTCTTCTTGATTGCCGGTACATATACACCCTATATGCTAAGTGGATTACGCCCGTACAAGCCGGAGCTTGCCTGGACAATTTTTGGCGTTATTTGGGGAGCTGCCGCTTTAGGTATTTCTCTTACCGCTGTTAACATGAAAAGATTCAAAGTTTTTTCCATGATTTGCTATATTGCAATGGGTTGGTGTATTGCAACGGTAACAAGCCCAATGATCAAACATTTTCATCCTATGTGCCTTATTTTTCTGTTGCTTGGAGGCATTGCATATACTTTAGGCGCTGTCCTTTACGGAGTAAGCAAAAAGTTCAACATCCGCTACATGCATTCAGTATTTCACTTGTTTGTTTTAGCCGGAAGTATATTACACTTTTTCAGTATTTTATTCTACGTAATGTAACGCATTTTTCAACAATTATTCCACAGAAAAACACAGGGTTTTCCACAGAAAAAACCGAGTTATCCACAGGCTTTCTGTGGATTATTTTTACCTTTTTGGCTACAAATGACACTTTTTTTAAACTTGTCCACTATTCACATCCAAAGCCACTTTTCCACAGTTTTCCACAGCTTTTGACAGGGTTTTCCACAAAACCCTGTGGAAAACTACTCTGTACTAAGCACAAAACCTGATAAATATACATTTTTTTCCATTTTCCCTATAACAAACACAGTATTCTCCTCAATTTTGTTAAAAAGCTCTCCTGTCAAGTAATCCACATCGTTTTCCACAGCTATATTCACTGTAGTTTGTGTCACCTTGTTTTCGAGTAAATAATCAACTAAATTGTTTATTGTGTTTCTCTTGTTTATATCGTTCATATTTGCAGCAGTTATCTTTTTTCCAATATAATTTTCTCCGTTTTTTTTCACAACCGTAATGCAGTTGTTATAATAAAAAATGCCTCCGACAAGGTTCCCTATTCCTATTGAATTTTCAAGATTTTTAAGATATTCTTCCTCTTTAATCTCCATTACACTTTCATTTATTTTTACATAATTAACAATATCTCTTCCTGATAAATTCAAATCTTGTTTTGCTATTCTGCTTTGATGTTTCTCCACAAGCGATCCCGAAGACGATACAAAAAGAGACGAAAACAAGAAAACGGAAATAAAAAAACAAATAACCTGTTGCATTATTTATCACCTCTCTTAATTAATAATTGCGACCTTTACTGTTTCTATTTTCATATCTGCACCTGTAATTTTTTCAAACAGCGACGGGTTCTCGCCAACAGCAGATATAATCAATCTGTCTCCCTTTGAAAGTTTTTTCCCGAGTATTTCTTCTTTACCACAATAAAAAAAGGACTGATTATTATCATTTGTTGTTTCTAACACAAGCTCTATCTCATATTCTCCATAGCAAGAGAGATTTCCTTTTATGTATGAGAAAACCTCCTCAGATAATATTCCTCTTGTGCTGACTGTTTCTGCAGCATCATAGCAAATATCGTTAACCCTTTCACTGACCGTCATATACATAAAAAAAGAAATACCTATTAATACCATGTAGAAAAATGTAAATACTGACAAAACATATGCCATAAATTTCCCCGTCATAAAAATCTATCTCCTCTCCAATAAAGAAGTCAGGCAAAATCCAATGAATATCTTCTGCCTGACTTTCACTGCTAAATCATCCTGCCTTAGCAAAAGACTGATTCTTTAAAGTAAAAGAAACAACCGTGATTTTACCATATTCATCGTACGTCTTGCTCATTGTAAATAAAGTGTTTTCATTATAAATGGTAAGATCATCTGCATTTTCCACTTCTTCACCATCAACTACTATACTGTATCCTGCTGATGAACTTTTGTTTATGTAATTTTTTACAGTACTGAGCGGTACGACAGTGCTATCTTTAAGCATTGTATCTAATCTGCTTTCTTCTTCGGTCACAACATCTGCAGTGTCTCTAAAACCACTCATTTGACCTACAATTGCATAGCTTATCAAACCCATTGTTAAGACTATAATAACTATTGTTGCAATTACTTTTTCCATACAAAATCCCCCATACTATATATTTATTAAATCGTGCAGTTCTACAAAATAAATTTCTAAAACCCGCTCCTCTAACGTACAGCTTTTTACAGAAAACAGTATGTTTTCATCTATAACCCGCAAAGAATCCATGCCACTGTCGTTCTTGAAAATATACATTCTGTCAGAAAACTCCACAGAAATTTCAATTGTATATTTTTCTTTTAAAAAGCATATAACTTCCAATAAATACCTTCCTGAAACAACGTCTCCGTCTTCAGGCAATCTACCAAAACTCACCTCCTTTATATTTTCATTAACATCAGCTTTTTCTCCTGCCGCACTAACAAGCGCAGCACTGTTTCTGTAAATAGGTATTATTGAAATGAGCAGAGACAGAATAACTGCTCCGATTATAATCTCTGTGATAACTTTATCCATTTGATATTACTCCTTTTCCTCTTCCATTATTAAAACGCTTGAAAACTCATAGAATTAAGCCATGGTTTTAGCATATACATTAAAAGAATTGTCATAGCAACAAACAGACCTGTTATTCCTGCGATATGTATTAAATTTACACGTTTTTTTATAAATCTGGCATATGCTCTTTTTTCCTGCAAGAAATCTCCTTCAATGCTTCGAACTGCCAAATCAAAATCATATAAAAAACCAATGCAAAGCTTTTCGTAAAAAAGCTTTGAGTCAATATCTTTTGTTTTAGTTAAAAGGTCGTTAAAAAAATCTTCTTTATCAACGTTGCTTTTTCGCAAAACGTCCATAATATTTTCCAAATCCTGTCTGTAGCAAACAGCCCTTTCATACATTGCATTTACAACTTGCATGCAATCAACAGGCTTTATGCTGCCACTCATAACGAATATTTTCTTCAAAAATCTTAATTCTTTACGCTTTTTGTATTCCTCCGTACTTTTGCGAAAATATTTCATTACAACAGGTAAATAAAAGGCACAACAAGAAACAATAAGTACAGCAATTAATTTTATAAGTATTTCTTCTTGTGTTGTCTCTCCTATAATCAAATCTGTCAAAATTACAGCCACACCGGTAGCAAACGTACCCCCGAGCAAAAACAGTCTTATATTCATTTAATTCACCCTTTCTTTTTTAAATAAAAGAGAAATGCTATAAGCAAAAACAAAAAACCAACGTATGCCGCAGCAAAAAGCATTCCGCTACGCGTGTCGTAGTACGCCATTTCAGAAGCTGAAAGAATTGATCCATTATACATTTTGACTAACGGCAGCACAAACATAAACAGAACAGACATCACAATATAACTTATTGCCGCTCCGCGAAGATCCTGCTGATTTTCGAGATCTTCAATTACATCTCGTATCATTGCTTCAAATTGAGCTTTAATCTCATCAGTACCCCCGTTATAATGAGCAATACGAATAATATCAAGTAAAACAGACATATGTTCGTTCGCATATTTTCTGTCTATCTCCCCAAAAACTTCTTTAGTCTTCTCCGTTTCGTTTTGTTTCATAGCATCATAAAGCCGTATCATTTCTGATTTTATTCCGGACGGCAAATCAGGTATGCTCACTTGGATAGCTTTTGCAATACTTCCCTTTGACATAAAACGCGATTGTAATATTTTTATTGCCTCCGGCAGTTTCTTTAAATATCTGCTCATTATAAATTCGGACACAAACTGTACCATAAAAAGAATGGCTGTTATAGCAAACGCTATGTACATAAAAGCAATATACCAATATGGCCAAAACACACAAATTAACACAATTGAGAGAACAAGAATAAAAATTGCAAAACCAAATATTACAAAAACACTTATCTGCCTGTTTCTCTCGTACGAAACAGAATTAAAAACTGATATTTTATACGATATCTCGCTATTTAAGCGTGAATAATACTTGTTTTGCAAAAGTTTTTTGTTTATTTTATCAGCTTTGTTGCCAAACAATACCGAAGAAGCAATTCTGCCATATTTTCTTCTGTTTCTGATATTTATAATAAAAAAAACAATTGCCGTTATTAAACATACCGCTCCCGCCAAAACAAGAACACCAAATACAATTTTTGCCACACAATCACGCTCCTTTAAATATTTTTTTTATTGCAATTACGCTCTGCTGACCTGCGTATCTGCTCATTTTGTTTAAATACTTTTCTGAAGGAGAATCGACTGTATTCCACGAATGTCCATTAAATCTAAACAATGTCCTCAAAGTATAGTTCTTGCCGACAAGTAAATTGCTCATATACATTATCCCAAGATTCATAAACCGCAGAGTTACTTGATCCTTTTCATGCTCCGAGCCGGAGTGAAAAAACGCTTCTTGCTCCCTTATCAGCTCCTCTCTGCTTGACGTATCACAACAAACCTCATGTATTGAATCTACGACAATTCTACCATTGTTTAACCTTTTAAGATGAATTATCAAATCTATACAGTTTGCAATATCCTCCTCTGCAGTATTTTTATCTTTATACATAGGCGTTTTCATCATAAGATTTCTTAGATTAGGTATAACTTCATTGGGAGAAAATGAATGCATCGTTGCACTTACGCCGGCATTAAGTCTCAAAGCTGAATTAACCAGCTCAGAAACTTCCTCAGGCAACGTTATTTCGCTTACAACAATAACATCTCTTGACGTTTTAAGAAGATATGCAAAGCTTTGAGCTAAATTTCTCTTGCTGTTTTCAACTAAAGTAATTACGTTCTTATCCGGAAATTTTACTCCTGCTTGCAATTCATTTTGCTGGTCAAGTATCCCGATTCCCCATGAATTGGGATATTCTCCCATCATAGAAAGCAAAAAAGTACTTTTTCCAACACCCATATCGGATCCTGACACAATAAAGCTGCCTCGCCCCTTTTGATTAAATTTTAAAAAGTTCAACATGCAATCATCTATCGTGTTATATTTGTCTTTGATATCTTCTAACGATACCACACTCAAATTAAAAATTCTTTCATTATAATATAAATCTTCATCTCCGGGTGTCACATCATACCCTGCAACACTTATTCTGTTAGAATTATTTTTTGCCGTAACGAGGATAGGATTTTGCATATCATAATTCAATGCAGATTTCTGCGTTGTCTTTTTTTGGATATTAATAATTGTTCCGCTATTATCAAAATGCAAGAACTTCAAATGTATTTTCGTACCCCTGTATATCACGTAGATATAATCCTTATTTAAAATCCCGATTTCGTTAATATCTTTGTATTGTAAAGACTCTATACAGCTCTGTCCGTAACTTACCGCGTACAGCAAAAGACAAATAAAATTAAGTTTTTCTCTTTTATTAGCATATTTTTCCATAAAGCCCGTCTCTAAGGATATTTTCTTTGCGATTTCTATCAGACCTGCTTCCTCAATAACGGTTGTATCTTTTATCTCTTGTCTATACTTTTCCCATATATATTCAAAAGAAAAAGCAGCAAGAAGTATTTCAAATATAACCTCCGGCGTATTTTCTTCAATTTTAATGAAATTTACTGCTTTATTTATCATTTCTTCAACTGCTTTTTGATCATGTGCTTCTAAAATCCGCACATAGTAATCAACGATACCTTGTCTTGCCTCCTTGCTACCTAAAGCAGCCATATCCTTCATCGAAGTGAACATTCTGATTGCTTTTTCTGCTTTAAGCTTGTCCACATGATATATTTCAGAAAAGCGAGCACTGTCCGACAAGCAATCTGCCACTATTGATATTAAATTTTTCCATGCTTCAGACGAAAGAAACCCCATACAAAATTACTCCTCTTCTATATCACACTTGCCGGTATATACGTCTTTACCGACGCTTCCTGAAGGTCATCCAAATATATACGAACATCAAGAACGCCCTCTTTTACCGCTTCAACCAAATCCCTATGTTCATCCTCGCTTACGGCAAAAACAGCAATATATCCTTCGTCATCTTTTCCCTGCTGTATGTCATAAATCTGTATTTTAGGTACAACAACAGCAACACTTCCGTCCGGATATTCAAGCAATATATCGGCAAATCTGCCCGGCATTGCTTGTCCTGCCACAATTCCGTTTATTTGAAATTCCTTTAACCTTTCGCTCCCATCATATTCTTTAAGAAAACTCTTAAAATTGTTATACGATACCTGCTGCCCTTTACAAACAGCATATTCCAATTGCAACCCGCAAATATCTTCAAACTCACTCACGTAATTTGACGTCACACACCCAAAAGGCATCTGTACCTTTTCAAAGCACGTTTCTACCGCACTCGTAATAATCGTATCTTCAAGCAAAGGCGTTTCTCCCGTATACACCAAAACACTCATATACGTATGCATTTCAGCCTTCAATTTCTGCTCGTATATATTCTTTTCTTCTTTTTTTACACTTGGTATAACAATAAAAGTATAAATTCCCGCAACCAATGACATACTCAATAAAAACAATGCCGCTTTTATCACAATGTTCTTTTTCATTAACAAAATCTTTTTCTTTTAACTTTTCATTATTTTTTAATATCATTTTTATCACCAAAGTACTTCCTTCAATTACAATTATAACATAAATTATTATGTTTTTTATTTAGGCTAATGTAATTCTAGCAATTTGTGCA
>JAGAQK010000156.1 GCA_017622825.1 Clostridia bacterium
AACATATGTAGTAAAGAACCACCATTCCCCGCAATAACTGATAGATAAGCCGCTAAAGTTCCAAATCATCGCACTAATATCCGGTACCACGCGTTCAACACCCACAAGCAAACAAATAGGCACAAAGATAATAAAAACTTTCCAGTATTCTGCATATAAATATTTTATCTTTGTAAAAACCACTTGTGTGCCCGCTTTGTCATCATCAGCGTGTTTCCGAAAAGAAAGAAAAGTCCCATAACCACCAAGAAACAAAAAAAGTGCAACACAAATTTTGCCAAATTCACCAAGCAAATATGCCGAAGATATGTTATGGTATGTCAAAACAGGAATATACTGGATTGAATCTGAAATACGTTGTGGAAAATAAAACAGATGATGATAAAGCATTAATACAATCGCAATTCCTTTGATTACTTTTGTATCATCACGAGTAAATTGCACAATTTGTCCCTCCCCTTGCGAAACATTTAGCAGCTACTAAAGGTAACAAAATAACGAGAAAGATGGTATCACACTTTCGGCAAAAAAGCAAGCAACAGCAAGGCGAGATTCAGCTTGCTGAGGTTCACATAAATACAAGGCCATTTGATTATTTCTCATCTGTTATTTTTTGAAATAATTATTTAATTTTAATAATCAAAAAATCAGACAAAGATTTTACAGAGTTTATGTCGAGCACAATGGGTATGACGTTAATAACTTGATTATTTATTTTCTATGCGCAAGCACCTCGACAATTCCCATCGGTACGCCAAAGCCAATCCATCCAAATGCTAAAAGTAGTCCCCATGGCATTATTTTTAGCATTTCAGGAATATCAGCAAACAAACCAAATGCAGCTGTTGTTATTATACATATAATCATCATAGCAAGTGTCATAATAACACCGAACATACCGCCACCAATCAAGAACACCCACCAAAACATTCCCCATCCGGGAATCAGCTTGCCATAATGCTCTTGCTGTTCCTCTTTAGTCAATTTAATACACTCTGCTTTTTTTACTGCAATCGAAATAGATGTTTCTAAATTATCCGCTTCGGTATCTTCCTCGATTTCCAACGGAACATAATGATGTACCGTATGGAACAATCGTCTGCCTTTTGCGTTGAACAGACAATCATATATATCTGTTTCTTGTTCATCTTTTTTCAAAAATGCCGTGCCACAAAGGAATTTTACCATTAAGTAATCGTTTTCTTCAAAAGATTCATAACAATGAATGTGGTACTGTACTCTTTTTTCCATACCTACGAAATATGTCATGTTGTATGAGCTTTCTAAATGGATACCTTTCAAAGCACCTTCTTTAACAAAATCAGGATATGTACCGATATAACCTTTGGTTTCCATAAGTTTTTGAATATCATTGCGAACAGTCATCAGCAGTTCTTTATCGCACAAAGAATCAACTTTATTTTGATATTCGGATTGTGATTCTGATATTTTATTATAAATATCTCTCCATAAAGGCTCATACTGTTTTTGGCAAAAAATCGCAATAAATTTTTTTACAGTTTTATAAAAATTATTATCTCCCGGTTTTATTGTTTCTAATTTACCAAGTAGTATTTCCGCCTTATTATAACCATAATGATGCACCGTTTTTTTCAGTTCGCTAAACGAAATGAGCTCTTGTGCAGGAAGTTTCATCCAACACTCAAGTGCATCGATCTCCTTAATGAGCGGCAGCAACGCTTTCTCTTTTGCGTTACAATAATCTCCCGGCAAATCCGCTTTCATACCAATTGCAAAAGTAATTGTATGCAGGAAATCCCAAGGATTTTCCCAAAAGGTCACATTATTACAGGAATTATATATTTCAACTTCTGCTTCGGCATTTTCAAAAGTCAAGGCAAAAGGTATTGCCAATTCCTCTATAGGATCTTCTAATTCACCATAAAAGCAAAATCTGCTTTGCTCCTTTTTGAAAACCATTCCAAGATTATTACAAAAGTACCCCTCTTTACACATTGGAACTGCATCTACATTTTTAAGAGTAAGTTTTCTTCTAAAAGCACTGGTATCGTCTATAATGATTTTTATATCGCTGCCAAAAACTTTTATTTTCGGCCAAAACTCTAACTCCAACAGTTTCTTGAGAGCTGATTTTGCCGCCTCACTCACCATATCAAAATCGAATTCAAATATATTTTCTTTAGCATCCTGTAAATAGGCATCAGCAAGTTTAGATACGTGTTTGTCGCTTGATTTCGATATATTAATCAATATTCAACCCACCATTCAAATCAGATTATAACTTTTATATCATAAAGCAAGTATATTTTCAATATTGATTTTCGACCTAAAACGCAATATTTACTTTGGTATTTTAATATGTTATTATGACAAAAATACAAAAATGAGGTGAACAAATGGGTTCTTGGGGTACGGCTTTATATTCTAATGATACGTCAAGTGACGTTCGTGATATGTGCAACGAAGTATATCCGTTAGTGGGTATTGAAGAAGGCACAAAGCTGATTTTAAACGAATATGCTGATATTATTGATGGTAATATGATAGACAATGACTATGCTGATTTTTGGTTCGCTCTTGCGGATTGGCAATGGAAACATGGCATTTTAACCGATGATATAAAAAACAAAGCAATCTCTTTGATTGAAGCACATACAGGCATTGATGAATGGGAAGGCTCCGATATCAAAAAACGACTGGCAGTAATGGACAAATTACTCAACCGGTTAAAAACGCCTCAACCTGAAATCAAAATTCCTAAAGCAAAAATTGCAAAACCAAAACACAAACCCGGTGATATTATTATTGTTCGCACAGGATTAAAAGAAAACGACCCTGAAAACTGGATTTGGAATATCGAAGAATGTACGTATAATTTTATTTATTCACAAGAAATATCCGATAAAATTTGCGAAACACTAATCCCCCCTTATGATGCTCACGATAAATTTATTGCAATTCTCTGTGTAGGAACAGAAAAAACACCCCATTCTCAATATGTTGAGGGTCTTTATGATGAACATAGTGTTTACGCTTTTTATGATTATATTGATGAAAAAAAGCCAACGCTTGATATGCTCCAAACCTGTGGTTTTCTCCCAAAGTATTATTCATACGAAAGTGAAACAGAAACTACAAATGAAACATGTAGTTGGTGTTATAAATTCCAATTATTATCGTACAGTTTCAGAGTTCCCAAAGACGGCAGTGAACAACTCATAGAAAAAGCATTTTGCAATGAAGAAGTAAATCGTTTTTATGAATTATTCAACAGAAAAAATTATCTTCCCGACATTTCTTGGAATATGGAACTGTATGAAGCATTTGGAGCTTTTTTCGAGGAAAAAGCCAGATTGGAAAAAGCAAATATACCATACGATAATCTACTTGACCCCTCAGCCTCAAATCCTGCCTTGCGACCAAGAAACGAATTTTCTGCAATAATAAAAAAACAATTCGAAGAACTTGATTAACGACAAAAGCAGCGGCGTGTGATATAATAATTTCCGTAGCAAAGTAAAAGAAAGCGAGCGTGTAATTATGGAAAAAATAACGAGTTTTCAAGTAGATCACAGAAAAATTGTGCCGGGTATGTACGTGTCGAGAATTGACGGAGACATTACAACTTTCGATTTGAGATTGAAGAAGCCGAACGCAGGCGACTATATGAGCCATGTGGAGATGCACACTACAGAGCATATGATTGCTACTTTTATACGCAATAGCGCAATTGGTCGATACATCATTTATTTCGGCCCCATGGGTTGCAGGACGGGTTTTTATCTGCTCACAAGGAGCCTCGCGAATAAGACGGTTCTTGAAACGCTGAAAAAAGTCCTTAAAGATGTTATAATGTACGAAGGTCGAGTTTTCGGTGACACTGAGGAAGAGTGTGGCAATTACAGAGAGCTTGAACTTGAAGATGCAAAAAATATATGCAGAGAGTATCTGTATATTTTAAGCAGTTATTCCGGTGCCGACAAGGATTTTGAATATCCGCAATAATCAGCGGACTGTTTTGCGCAAATTACGCTTCATTTTTTCAATGTTATTCTTAACAGGCGGTATCAATATTATAACTATGCACGCCACCAATTCAATCAGTACAAAGCTATTGTATATAAGACAATATGCCGTATCATTTATGCCGGTTTGATTGTATTGTCTAAAAAACGCATACGCTGCAATTACGTGCGATATATAGCGAGCCATGTGGGCAGCTACAGTACCAATAAGCAGATTCTTTTTGAAAAAGCCCGCAACGCCTATTAATGTAAATGCAAATAAATAATCGAAGCAGAACTGCACAACGTTCAGGAAGTACACGCCTTGCAAAAGTTGCAGCAAGAAGTACGCGAAGGACACTATAAAGCCTCTTTTCGGGCCGTAAATATACGCGAACAAAATGACAGGCAGCATGCTCACAGGCGTAACGCCTCCGCCCTGCGGCAATTCAACGATTTTAATGAAAGATAACACAAAAGCAACTGCGAGGCACATTGCCGCGAACGACAGTGAGCGCACGTCAAAAAGCGGCTTTTTCACAGTTTGGTTTTCTGTTTTATTACGTTTTTTACGCAAAACAACACAAACGGTAATGACTGCTGTCAAAGCTAAAACTACGCATAAAATAATCAGCCAGTTGTCAATGATGTCCTCCCAAAGTGCAGGTTTGCTGCCTTTGAAGAAAATATCGTATATTTTACCCATTAAAACTTTCATTTTTTATCACTAACCTCTCGAATACTTTATTCAATGTTAAAAAATGCGTAATAAAAAAACTCGGGAGATACCTGTAAAGATATCTCCCGTAAGAATACGTCTTAATTGCTTAAGTCCCATCCCTGCGTTAGAATTACCTAATTCAGGTTCAAAGGGTCGAAGATTGATATCTTCCTCTCAGCCTGTCTTACAAGCTCCCCGAACTTTATTTAATTTCATTTGCATTCTATCACTGCCCAAACGTCATGTCAACTGCAAATTTCACCCGTTAATCTTTGCCAAAACAGCTTCCCAGCGCATCTTAAAATCATCGCTTCCTTCAAGGCACGGCTCAAAACCTACTTTCAAGTATGATTTTATG
>JAGAQK010000016.1 GCA_017622825.1 Clostridia bacterium
AATATTTCTCTCTTTCAGCCAATCAGTAGCATCTCTGAGACCACCGGGATGATACTGATTGGCTGAAAGAGAGAAATATTAAATTTCAGCTTTGGTTTGAGCCGGAGAGAATAAATCTTAGTAACGAACCTTGGACTGAATATATGAAGCCAATGCATGACCCTAATGACAAGAACGTTATTATCGCATTGCACAAGGATGAAGTGGCAGAGCAGCTTATAGAAATGGTAAGTAAAAAGATTGAAGAAATAGGCGTTGATTTGTACAGACAGGATTATAATATTGGTCCGATACCTTTTTGGAGACTGAATGACGAAGAAAAAAGGGAAGGCGTTAATGAGATAAAATATATTAACAATCTTTATCGCTTCTGGGATGCCCTGCTGGAAAAATTCCCGTATTTATTGATTGATAACTGCGCAGGCGGGGGCCATAGAGTTGATATTGAGTCGCTTGCAAGGGCGGTCCCGTTGTGGCGAAGCGATTTTTGCTCTATTTGGGATAACGGTCCCGAGGGCTATCAATTGCAGGAAATCGGCAATGCGTGGTGGTATCCGTATTCAGGTGTTGGCTTCGGTCCGACTTTGGGCGATACTTATAACTTCAGAAGTGCTTACGCTGCCGGAATGACGGTGCGCACTTGGGAACATGCCGATCCGGAATGGGAGGTTGGCGCCACAAATGAGCCTTTTGAATGGGCACGAAAGTATTTTACTGAATATTTATCCGTACAGCATTATTTTACTTGCGATTTTTATCCTTTGATAAAGAATTCAAGAGAAAATATATCGTGGGCGGCAAGTCAATATGATGAACCGGAGAGCAGTAGCGGCATCATTCTTGCTTTCCGTAGGGCAGAGTGTCCGTTTGCTGTGGCTGACGTAATGCTTGGTGGCGTGGACGAGAGCAAATTGTACGAGTTTGTGAATGTTGACACGGGTGTTAGAATGAGTGTTATGGGTGCTGATCTTAAAAAGTATGGTATGAAACTTACCATTCCACATAAAAGGGAATCTTTACTCATTAAATACAGTTATAAATGAAGGAGTTAATTATGAAAAAATTGAATGAATACAATGAAAAGGACTTGCTTCGCCTTACAGGCTCGCCGGAGCAGCTTTACAGTGTGAAAAAGTATATGTTAGAAGATGGCAAGGGTAAGGGGTCGAGTATTTTTCAGGTGACTACAGGTGGCAAGCTGCAGTTTGACCTGGCTGTTGATAATGCTATGGATTTGACAAATTTGTCTTATAATGGTGTGAATATCAGCTACATATCCAAAAATGGAAGTGTTGTTTCTCCGTACAGCCACGAAAACAGCGGAAGTGTTTTCAATCAGTCTTTTAACGGCGGTATGCTTTATACGTGTGGCCTTCGTAATGCGGGTGGCTCTGTAGTAGAAGACGGTGAGTTTTTTGCAACACATGGCAGGATTCACTCTATTCCTTCTGAAAACTGCTCTGCTATTTGTGAGGATGGCAAAATTATAATTAAAGGCTACGTTCGTGAAACTGCACTTTTTGGTCATTCCTTGGAGCTTAAGCGTACTATTACTTCTGAAATAGGCAGTTCTAAAATTGTTATTGATGACGTTGTGACAAACAAAACGCCTGAAGATGAGGAGTATATGATTATTTACCATATGAATTTTGGCTTTCCTTTTCTTTCGCCGGAGCTTCAAATGACGCTTCCCGAGAACATTGAGACTATCCCTGCTACGGAACACGCTGCTGAATACTTGGGCAGGGAGACAGAGTTCACTATGCCGATTGACGGTGAGGAGGAGACTTTGTTTTTCCATACTGCAAAGGATAGAAGTCCTGATAGGCTTGCTTGTGTTAAATTGGAAAATCCTGCAGTTGGCATAGGGGCTATCGTGAAGTATTCCGTAGATACGTTGCCTGTATTGTCGCAGTGGCGATGCATGCGCAGTGGCGAGTACGTGCTTGGTATTGAGCCCACGAACTCCTACGTAATGGGTCGTACTAAGGAGCGCGAGAACGGAACAATTGGATTGCTGCCCGCGTTTGAAAGCGTGAAAATGCATATTGAACTGGAGTTTTATGACTTATAAAAATTCTTTGGGATTTTTCTTAAAATAGGTATTGACAACGTGTGAATTAAACAGTATAATTGCAATCGCTGTTTGTGAGACGGCTCAC
>JAGAQK010000157.1 GCA_017622825.1 Clostridia bacterium
GACTTGTTAAGAACAGAACGACTTTTGCTATCGCACACAGGCTGTCGACTTTGAAGTTTGCCGACAGACTCGTAGTTCTTGACCATGGCAAGATAGCGGAGGTTGGTACTCATGATGAGCTTTTGAAGGCAAAAGGAATATATTACGGACTTGTGCTGGCACAGCTTAATATGACAAGACTGGTGGGTCAAGAGGAAATTTCCGAAGAAGAATATTTAAGCGGCGCGTGATAAAACACGAAAAATATTTCGTGTTTTATGTTGCTTTTTGTTACGGAATGAGTTACAATGTAGCCGTTGCGGATCGTTTAATGAGTGATAAATTTTATACGTTTTTAAATGGAATTATCTTTGAGGAGGATTCATAAATGGCAGAGAAGATTGACGAGAAAAAAATTGAAGAAAAGAGAAAAGCGTTAGAAAACGCTATAGCGAATATAGATAAACAGTTTGGCAAGGGCGCAGTTATGAAGCTGGGCGATAACGTGAGTATGAATGTGGATGTTATATCAACAGGTGCTTTGGGACTTGACTTGGCACTTGGCGTGGGTGGACTTCCGCGAGGCAGGATAATTGAAATTTACGGACCTGAATCTTCAGGTAAAACAACTGTCGCACTTCATGTTATAGCAGAGGCGCAGAAAAACGGCGGAGAGGCCGCATTTATTGATGCCGAGCACGCACTTGACCCTGTATATGCCAAAGCTTTGGGTGTTGATATTGACAATCTCATAGTGTCACAGCCGGATACGGGTGAGCAGGCTCTTGAAATTGCCGAGGCTCTTGTACGAAGCGGTGCGATAGACGTTATTGTAATTGACTCTGTTGCAGCTCTTGTGCCTAAGGCAGAGATTGACGGTGAGATGGGAGATTCACACGTAGGTCTTCACGCGAGACTTATGTCACAGGCGCTCAGAAAGCTTTCGGGAGTAATCAATAAATCAAAAACAACGGCAATTTTTATCAATCAGCTTCGTGAAAAAGTTGGCGTTATGTACGGCAATCCGGAGGTTACGACAGGCGGACGAGCTCTGAAATTTTATGCTTCGGTAAGACTTGATATAAGAAAAGTTGAAGCTATTAAAAATGGCACAGAGGTTGTGGGTAACAGGACACGTGCAAAGGTCGTTAAGAACAAAGTGGCACCTCCGTTTAAAGAGGCAGAGTTTGACATTATTTACGGAGAAGGCATATCAAAAGTCGGCTCCTTGATAGACGTTGCCGTGATGTACAATATAATCAATAAGAGCGGAGCATGGTTCTCTTATGAGGAACAAAGAATAGGACAGGGCAGGGAAAACGTCAAGGCGTATCTTAAAGAGCACCCTGAGCTCATTGAGGAGATAGATGCAAAAGTCCGCGCGGCAGTTAAAGAAAAAATAAAATAATCAATAAATATGATTGAGAATGTAAAAATTGTATCAAGCCTAAGATCGTCAGATAACAGTATTTTCACCGTTACCTTCAGTAGCGGTGAGAAGCTTGACTTCACAGCAGATGAGGCTTTTGAATTTGGCTTGTACGAAGAAGATAAATATGTAGACGGTTTTCAAAAATTATGCACAACTGTTTTAGCCAGGCGTATGATGTCCTTTGCGGCTTCATACGTTTTGTTTTCAATGAAAAGCACGTATCAGGTCAGGCTTAAGCTTGAAGAATACGTGGTTAAAAACGAGCTTGAAGCAGACTGGGCACAATTTAGCGAAGATAGCATTGAAGAGGCTTTAAGAAGACTAACAGAGCTCGAATATATAAATGATGAGCTGTTTGTGAGAAGATACGTTAATACTGCGCTTAAAGGAAAGCCTGTGTCAAAATCGCACATATTAAACGAGCTTGTTTATAAAAAAGGTGTAGACAAGAATTTGGCGGAGAATGTGGTCGAGGAAATTTATTCTGATGAAAGCACTGTATCCGACAGTGAAAATGCTTATAGATTGCTGATAAAAAAAACGGGCGGCAGAGTGCCGCGCGGTGATTCTGCAGAGAATAAAAAAGAAATTGCAAAGCTGCACAGATTTGCGGCGGGAAAAGGCTTTCCGTATGATGTCATTGAAGACGCTTTAAGCAGAATCAGAGAAGAAAGCGCAGAAAATTAATTTTTTTGGAGTGATAGTGATGAACGACAAATGCAAAATATCCATAGTTTCTTTAGGTTGCGCCAAGAACCACGTTGATGCGGAGATAATGCTGGGGTTTTTAAACGAGGCAGGGTATTGCATTACTGAGAATAAAGAAGAAGCTGACGTCATAATAGTTAATACTTGCGGATTTATAGAGAGTGCAAAAACTGAGGCTATTGAGGCAATTCTTGAAGCTGCGGAGTATAAATCAAACGGTAAGTGCAAGGCTGTTATCGCAACCGGTTGTCTGACTCAGCGATATGCACAAGACATTATTGAAGAAATCCCTGAGGCTGACGGTGTGCTCGGTATTGATGGTTACAGCAGGATAGTTGAGGCGGTAGAAGCGTGTCTTAATGGTGAGAAATACGTATTTTGTGAGTATACGGGGGATATTTCATATCTTGACTGTGCCAGGATACTGTCGGGACCAAAAGGAAGCGCGTATCTTAAAATTTCAGAGGGGTGTGACAACAGGTGCGCGTATTGTGCGATACCTGATATAAGAGGGCCTTTCAGAAGCAGAAAAAAGGAGGATGTTATTGCTGAGGCAATGAGACTTGCTGCGGCAGGCGTTAAAGAGCTTGTGGTTGTGGCACAGGATACTTCGAGGTATGGCAAGGATTTGTACGGCAAACCGGTGTTAGCGGAGCTTTTGTATGACTTGAACAAAATTGATGGCATAAAATGGATTCGTGTGATGTATCTTTATCCTGATGAGATTGCTGCTGAGCTTATTGAGGCAATGAAGAAATGTGAAAAAGTAGTACATTATGTAGATTTGCCTTTACAGCATATTAATGGACGCATACTTAAGCAGATGAACAGGAGAGGAACGCCGGAGGATATTAAGCGTGTACTTCAACAGTTTAAAAATGAGCTTGAAGACTGTGTGATACGAACTTCTTTGATTGTGGGTTTCCCGAGTGAGACAGAGGAGGAGTTTGAAGAGCTTTTAGAGTTTGTTGAACAAACACATTTTGACAGGTTAGGAGCTTTTTGCTATTCTCCCGAGGAGGGTACGCCTGCATGTAAAATGAAAGGAAAAGTAAAAAAATCTGTCAAGTTGGAAAGATATAATAGAATTATGGAGTGCCAACAAGTTATTTCCCGGGAAATAAATCAGGCGAGAGTCGGTAGGGTATATGACGTACTTGTAGAGGGTGTGTCCGACGAC
>JAGAQK010000001.1 GCA_017622825.1 Clostridia bacterium
CGATGAAGAAGACTTTGCAGTAAAACCCATGAACTGCCCCGGCGGAATGCTCGTTTACAAATCACAGCCCCACTCCTACAGAGAGTTGCCGCTCAGACTTGCAGAAGTAGGTCTTGTACACCGCCACGAAAAGTCAGGCGCACTCCACGGACTCATGAGAGTAAGATGCTTTAATCAGGATGATGCACATATATTTATGACACAAGAACAGATTAAAGACGAGATAAAAGGCGTAGTAAAACTTATAGATGAAGTTTACCAACTCTTTGGATATAAATATTTCATAGAGCTTTCAACAAGACCGGAAGACTCTATGGGAAGCGACGAAGATTGGGAAGTTGCAACAGACGGACTTCGCAATGCTTTAGAGGACATGGGACTTGATTACGTTATAAACGAAGGTGACGGCGCGTTCTACGGACCTAAGATTGACTTCCATCTCGTAGACGCCATAGGCAGAACGTGGCAGTGCGGTACAATTCAGCTTGACTTCCAGTTGCCACAGAGATTTGAAGCAGAATATATCGGCGCTGACGGCGAAATGCACAGACCGATAATGATTCACAGAGTATGTTTTGGATCTATAGAGAGATTTATTGGTATACTTACAGAACACTTTGCAGGAAAGTTCCCCACATGGCTTGCACCGGTACAAGTAAAAGTACTGCCGATTTCCGACAAATTTGCGGAATACGGCAACAAAGTATTGGCTGAGCTCAAAAAAGCCGGAATACGTTGCGAGATAGACGAACGTCCTGAGAAGATAGGCTACAAGATTCGCGAAGCAAGAAACGAGAGAGTTCCATATATGCTCGTTGTGGGACAAAAGGAAGAAGAAAGCGGACTTGTTTCTGTAAGAAGCAGATTCGAAGGAGACGAAGGACAAAAAGAAATTGGTGCATTTATTGCAGCCGTTACCGAAGAAATCGCTTCAAGAAGCAGAAGAGAAGAAAAAGTAGCAGAAGAAAATTAAATAATAAAAAAAAGAGAGTTTTTATAGTTTTTTACAAGGAGCGTGATGGTTAATGACAGACAAGCTTCATGAAGAATGTGGTGTTTTTGCTATGTTCGATAATGACGGTTATGATACTGCAAGAATAACGTATGCAGGACTTTTTGCAATGCAACATAGAGGACAGCAAAGTGCCGGAATTGCAGTTAACAACGACAGGAAAGTTACACTATATAAGGACAACGGACTAGTACACGAAGTTTTCTCGAATGATGTTATCAATTCATTGAAAGGCAGAATGGCAATCGGTCACGTGCGCTATAGTGCAGACGGAGAGCAGGACGTGCTAAATGCACAGCCATTAGTCAGCAGATATATAAAAGGCCCCTTGGCAGTCGCTACGAACGGTACGCTTACAAATTACCACGAGCTCAAGCATCAGTTAGAGCAGGAAGGTGCCATTTTCCAGACAACAAACGAGACTGAAATTATAATGCACCTACTTGCAAGAGCAAGAATGAAAACAGGCCGTGTTGAAACAGGCTTGGCAGAGATTATGAGAACTCAGCTTCGCGGAGCGTATGCGCTCGTTATGATGAGTCCTCAAAAGCTCATAGCTTGTCGCGATCCTAAAGGTATGAAGCCGCTTTGCATGGGAAAAATTGATAATTCATACGTTTTTGCTTCGGAAACATGCGCTCTTGACACGGTACGCGCAGAGTTTGTAAGA
>JAGAQK010000158.1 GCA_017622825.1 Clostridia bacterium
AAGCCTCTGCCTTCAAGACATCCACTATAAAACGCCTTGCCTCTTATGTTCGCCGACACTCGCATATTCACAGGCACTTCGGTAAACTTATGTATGTGACCGAGAGCCATATAATCTATGTTTTTCTCTTTTATCTCAGCAAACTTTTCTGCCATACCATGTAGCATGACAATATTTTTATTATTTGCATCAAGTTGCAATCCATACAGCAATTCATACTGATTATTGTCATTTTCACTATCACTTAAAACCTCAATGCCCGAAATCGTTATAATTTCTTCTCCATCACCACCATACGTGTAAGTTCTCCACTTGTCTGTAAACATTTTCAAATTGGCGAGACTGCCGCCGGTCTCATCCTCAAAGCAATCGTGATTGCCTCTCAGATATATAAACTCTATATCGGGATTATTTCTTACAACATTATAAAAAAATTCCTTATCTTTTTTGAGTGGCCTTGTACTGTCAAACAAATCCCCTGATATCATAATAATCGAAATATCATTTTGTATGGCATACTTCACCATATTATTAAAAGCCTGCCTTACCTCTGCTTTTCTGATATCGGATTTATCCTTCGGCAGCTTTGATTCAATTTTTGAGCCAAGATGCACGTCTGCCGTATGTATTATTTTCACAAAGCACCACTCCTCGTATACACTTCACACCTACTGCGTTATGCTACCATAAAATATCACTTGCTACAAGACGAAAAGTGCGGTCTTTGCTGCCACAAGCAAAAACCGCACTTTTTATTCAGCCATTTATTCAGCTATTTTTTTATCAGCCGCAATCAATTTGCATATCTCACCGAAGCGCAACCCTTCAATTTACTTCCAACAGCGTTACAGTAGTTACCGTGAGCAAAAATCATAAAGTAACCGGAGTTACCAATTGCGTTCTGTCCGTTAACTTTCGGAATATCTGTCAAATATTTCAATCTGTTAAAATTATCAAATATTGCAATTCTCTGTGTTCCTATATGAATGTTGATTGTGCATATCAAATATCGCACTCCATTTGACTCAAGATAATATTTGATAGATTCACCGGCATCAACTACAATAAGCTTCTTTGCCTTAGTCTTAATATCAATCCTCAATCCATTCGCCACATCCTCAGGTAGAGGTATTGAAGCAAGAGGCGTAGTCCATGTATCGGTATGCTGCGGATGATATCCGGCATAAACATATGCGAACGCTCTACCGTCAGAATAAGTCTTGAAACCTACCCAAACACCTCCCGGAGTAGCAGGCGTTTGATTGGTAGATGGGAGTCTCGCACCAACAAGGCAAGAATTCCAAACACAATCATCTACAGCACCGGGTACGTTAAGCATTGTTTCAAATTGATATTGATCGTATCCGCTTCCTATTGTATAACGGTAATTCATTACTTGCTGTCCACCACCGCTTGTGCTTGCGCACCAATCATTCGCAGTCGCCAAAACAGTTCCCTTAGAATTCGGATATGCTACGTTTACAGGTGTAGGATTCTTCTGCATAGCACCTACACTCTCAGGAGGCAACTTGCTTACTAAAGGTCTCAACGCATATACGTATCCGCCGATTCCCTCACGGAATGGCTGCTTACCCGGTGTAACCTCAGTACCTTTTACGCACTTAATTCTCTCATTACTACCATGGTCATAGCGCAAATAAACATTTCCGCCCAAGTTCGTACTTCCTATAACGAAAACGTGACCTGTTCCCGTACCACTCTCGTCAGTACTTATAAATACAATGTCACCCGGTCTCAAACTGCTCTTATAACTTGCGTCAAGTCTTGTAAAGCCCATTCCGGCTACGTCACAGCCGTAATATGCAGGTTGATTCGTATAACCTACTTCATAAAGCATCCATGCCATAAGTCTGTCACATGCAACAAGTCTTTCGTTCGGATTTATAGCGCCCTCTGTACTAAACAATCTCCAGTTAACGCCGGGATTAATGGATGCATTTCCGTACGTGAAGCCCATGTCACGAGCAAAAGCAGTAATTTTCTCGCCCGCATCTATAAATCTCTGTTGGAGACCTGCCTCTGTCAATGTAAATCCATACTGTGCAGTAAGTGTCATATCGCCTGTAACTTGTGAATAATTTCCATCCCAACCGTTAAACACGTAATCCTTTCTTGCAGGAGGTGAAGGAGGTGTTGCAGGCAAACCTGATACAACCTTCTGCGTCTTCAGGAGAGTACCATCATGGTCAACAAATTTCACCGTATAGCGTGGATTTTGTATATAATCAACAAATTCCTTTGTAGAATCACCGAATTTGATCATAGCTTTTATCAAATTTACAAGCTCTGTATAATTACTGTCAGCCATCGACTTTGCATACGACTCAATGCTGTATGTAAGTGTACCGCTTACTGCTTTTCCCGTACTGTCATAAACGACAAATTTCACAATTTTATCCATTTGTGCCGGATTTAAAGCATCAAAAGAGAACGAATTAACTTTTGAGCCATCAGAAGCTTGCGTTTCAAAGAAGCTGCCGTCATATATTGTTGTCAATAAGTTACCGTATTCATCCGTAACCTTTACATACAAGCCTTTTTTTGAATCTGCAATAAATCCTATTCTCATTTCAATTTTACTTGTAAGTGCCAATGACGCGCTCTTCCATTTTGCCAAATCTGTATCCTGTACGTTTGAAATCTCTGTCACACTTACGTAATCGCGACTTGTCTGTGTTCCCCAGAAAGATTGCATCTCTGACAAAGTCGAGTTTACAAGCTCAGACGTATTATAAGACGTGAATACCTGTGCAGCCGCACCGTAATTCATCATATCAACAAACATTTTTCTCGGAATACTATCCGTATACGAAGAAAGCATACTTTGTATATATTGTTTTATACTATATTCAATTCTTCTTGACGTCTCCGTTTTACCATCCTTCTCTCCAACCAAAGTTGCTGTGATAATATCATTCATATTATTCGGAGAAAGATTCTCAAAATTAAATGCATAGTACTGTATACCGCCTCTATCCTCTATATTAGCAGAAAGATGGTGTATATCAGAATTAAACTCAACGTTCAATAAAGGATTTGTATATCCAATACTATCAAAATCAGCCTTGTTAACAAGGAAGTTCACAGAAATATCGCTTGAAATTTCAAGGTTTGCTCCATTGATCTTAATACCTTTTTCAACCTGCTTGAAAACAATATTGTCAACATCTATGCCTCTCGAACGTGAACCCATACCAACAGATTTAATCTTAGCAATCAAAGCATCATTTGCTTTTGCCTTGAGATTACCGTTTGCATCATAAATTTCTGCCGTTCTATAGAAGCTCTCATTGTAATTCTTTGCTGTTGTGGGTAAAAGTCCCAGGTCGCCATATTCAACATACGCGAACAACACGTTATCAAGATAGAATGATATTCTGCCATTAGCTCCATCAATAGCTTTGATTTTGTGGAAAGCATTTCCAATTGATTCTGAAAGCTCATATTTGTATGAAATCTGCTTCAGCGAGCTACTTTCAGCATCATAACGTAAAACGTATATCTCAATATATGACGGATAAATGCTGACACCAATACCACTCTGACCAACAGAAGCCTCACCGTTAACATTGTTTGTCTCGTAGAATAGATTGTTGTTCCAACTATTTTCGTAGTCAAAGTTAAACATGAATCCTGCAAAGTGATTTGCAAGGTCTTCAGGCCTTACATCAGCAGAAAACTCAAAAGCCGTATCTTTGTTGTACACATTATTGTGCACAACACTGTCAAATTTAAGCTGTAAATAATACTGGTAATCTGCTGTCTTTACAAAAGCAGATGCGCCCGTTCCTCTTCTCGGCACCCACGTTCTACGGAAATGATTTGTTATGTTACCGCCGGCGTCAGCATACGGAACGCCTGTTAAAGAAGCTCCGTTACCTAATACGGGATAGTTAAAATTATAATTTTCGGGGTTTATATCGGGCAAAGCAGGCGGGAAAGACTCCTTTTTTACAGGATCTACTTTATTATACGCCTTGCAGAAAAGTTCATCGTATTTCTGCGCATCAGCTTCGCTGTCAAACAAGCCGACGTACGCAACGTTCAGCACACCACCTGTTGTAGAGATAGCACCGATTCTGATAGTATCAACTTGCGTATTTCTTATCTCATGTTCATTGGTGCCGTCACCTGTCAACTCAGTTGCAATGTTGTACGTTGTAAATTGCCAACCTTCATCGCAAACCAACTTGCTTGTAGTGAGCATTCCGCCGCCGGATGGTCCCCAGCCACCTTCTGCGGACTCTAAATACATCCAATCATTCGCAATCTTCCTGTTAGCCGTACCCTTGTACTTAATGCCAAGCACTTTTCCCGATAGCGAAACGTTCGCAAGGTCTACGGTAAAGTACGGATCTCCCCCCGTCTGTGTGTAAACAGTACAGTAGTCCGTACCGCCTCCAAGCGAAACACCGACGGTTTTTGCTTCGTCGATGGCTGTTATATTGCCCGCAAGTACTGTAACGTTCTTATAGTCGTCAATGCTTGACGCAAATAAGCTCGTTTCCGGTAACATGCCCAATACCATAACTAAAGCTATTACCATAGAAAAAACTCTTTTTCTTCTTTTCATGTTAGACACTCCTTACTAAAATTTTAAATAAAAACACATTAACTAACGTAGGCAGATGCAGAATCACCGTACATCATCATTGCCTTTACAAGATCTGCGAGTGCAGTGTCTTCATTCTGCAGCTTAAACGCATACGACTCGATGCTATACATCAGCGTATCACTGATAGCACGGTTTTCGTTGTCATATACAATATATTTCACAGTTTCTCTCATTTGAGATGCATTCAAACCATTAAAAACAAACGACACTCTCACGTTGCCAGAATCAAGAGGAGTTACCGTTAACTCTTCTCCGCTAAATTCTTCTAACAAGTAAGCATTTTCACTATAAATATTGACGTACACACCTTCTGCGTTGTCAATCTCAAATGAAGTACTAATCTCAACGTTATTGTCAAGCAACAAGGAAGCACCCTTCCACTGCGCCCTGATATCTCCTTCGGCAGGTATCGTCTTATACACAGACTTAAGCTCCTTCAATGTCACAGAGCCCCACGCTGCCTGCTCATCAGTCAACGCACTATCCACGAGGTTATCAACACTATAACCCATATATATCTGCGCTGCAGAACCATATCTGAGCATGTCAACCAATAGCGTTTGAAGTTCACTGTCATCAGTTGCTCCAAGCACACTATACGCATATTTTGCCACGCTGTACTGTATAGAATTGCTTTCAAATTCAACGCCCTCCAGCTCTGCTACTAACACAGCCGTAACAAGCTCATTCATCTCGTGAGGACAAATATTTTCAAATTTGAAAACATACTCAGTCCCATTATCTGTTGGCGTGATAATATTTTCTTCATTACGATATGTAGCCTTTAATTTCAGATTAACGTATCCCAAGGAATCAAGTGTCGCTTTATCTGCAAGGAAAAGAATCGAAATATCATTTTTCAATTCCAATCGAGCTCCTTTGAGTTTCAGCGAATTTGTTTCTTCCTCTTCACCACTGTCTCCTCCTGTTTCACCGCCTGCCGCATCAAACGTTACCACTCCGTTTTTCGCTTCATAAAGTGCCATCGCATCCATTACACTGCCTGCACTTCTCGAAGAAAACACTTCAATAATTTCTACGGAAATCTCACTCGAACCCTCTGCTGTCTCGCTGACATCAAACGTAAGTTCTGCAATAACACCTGAATCTTTAATATTTGAAGCCGAAGCCCACGTTAATATGTATGGGTTTAAAGAAATACTTTGTCCCGCAGTGAAAACAGCATTGTCGAGAGCAGCCCCATTTGCAGAATTAGTCAGCGTAAGGACATTCTCATCATACGTGACCTTAACTGCCATATAACTTATACCCTGATTCTCTGGTAAAGACAAAGTAACCTTATGTGCTGAACCCGGTCTTGCGGTTGTATCATCTACGTTTACAAAGCTTTTTCCTGTTTTAATTACGGTAAAAGCCACTGATGATCCGTATTGAACATTTCCCGACTTCGTTTTGCCCATAAGCACCGCAAAATAACTTCCGGCACTCAAATCCAACGTAATATCTGCCGTCTGTCCGTATTTTAAATCTGCTGTAAGTACCGGCTGCATGTTCTCCGGTGAGTCTCCATCATTGTAAATAGCTATAAAGGAGTCAACAACAGCACTGTTATTATACGAAACACTTGCTATCATATTTGAATCTGCATCATATTCGGATTTATCCAAAGTAAGAACTGCTGACGTAGTGTTCGGAGTCTCCAAACAAACGTTATCTATATTCATTATTCTCGCTCTTGAACCCATGGCAATTGATTTTGTGTACGAAATAACTGCAATGGACGTACTTTCCACAAGAGTTCCTTCACTATCATAAATACCGGCATTTCTGTAATATCTTTCAGAATATAAATCCGCATTACCTGTCAAAACTTTATCCCCGGAGTACGATACGGTAGCAACAAGTTTACCGTCAAAATAAAAACGTATCGCCCCACCCGCATTATCAACTGCCTTAAATGAGTGAAAAGCATTATCTACTCTGCTATCAAAAGGAAAATCATGTGTAATCTGAGACAGATTTCCCGTATTCTCATCTACACACAAAACAAATACTTCCATATATGTAGGGTATATGCTTACTCCAATACCGCTCTTCGATACAGAAGCTTCTCCGTTTACTTTGTTTGTTTCAAAGAATATATTGTTTTTGCCATCGTTTTCATAGCCATAATTAAAAACAAAACCCGAAAAGTGCTTTGCCATATCACCGGGCAAAACGTCAGCAGAGAAAACATATGGTACGTCATTTGCATATCTCTCGTTATTCATCAAACTATCAAAGTGCAGTTTCAAATACTTGTTGCTGCCGGAAACAACGTACGTAGAGCCATTTATACCAATTCTTGGTGTCCACGTTGCCTTTAACGGATTTGTAATTCTTCCCCACGAATTTGTGTATGATGTACTACACAAGGAAGCTCCATTGGATACTCCCGAATCATTTAAGTCATAATATG
>JAGAQK010000159.1 GCA_017622825.1 Clostridia bacterium
CGGACAGCAAATGCGGCTCGGTTTTACGTTCTTCCTGCATTCTCACTGTATTAAGCGCCCACGAAATTCTTTCAATCATCTCGCCTCTTGGCACGCCTAAATTTTCAAGGCCAAACGCAACGTCCTCTTCTACTGAAGTTCCCACAATTTGATTATCCGGATTTTGAAATACCATTCCGATATGGCTTCTTATCTCCCATATCATTTCATCGTCAGCCGTATCTATGCCATTAACGTACACTGTACCCTCCGTTGGAAGCAAAAGAGCATTCATAGTACGAGCCAACGTTGATTTTCCCGAGCCATTGCGCCCTACAATTGCAATAAACTCGCCTTTCTGTATTGAGAAATCAGCCTTTTCAAAAGCATAATCCACATGGCTTATAATATTCATATCCTTTTTTTCATTATTAAATTTTTCATCATAATCATCATATGAATACGATACGTTTACAAATTTAATAAATTCGTCCATGCAAATCACACTCCTCTCAATTTTGAAAAAACGGGGATTATCTCCATAGACAATCCCCGCTTTAAGATACATAATAAAGCTTTACTTTTTATTAAAAAGCTACTAATTAAACAAGCTCCAAAATTGCCATCGGGGCAGCGTCGCCTCTTCTGGGTCCTGTTTTATATATTCTTGTATAACCACCCTTACGATCCTTATACTTAGGTGCAATCTCATCAAAAAGCTTGTTAACGATGCTAATGTTATTACCCTCTGCATCTTTTACTTTGTAAATCCACTCAATTGCCTGCTTTCTTGCTGCCAATCTTGAAGGATTATCTATACGAACAAGCTCTGTTTTGATCTCACGGTCAGCAAACTTAGTAAATTTATTACCATTTTTTGATGTAACGACTGTTGTCTGCTTTTTACCCTTTGAATCTACAGGTACGCTACTGATTTTTGCCTGCTTTGTTGTGAAGTTATCTGCTTCACGAACTGCTTTTGCTATCATTTTTTCTGCTATGCTCTGAACTTCCTTAGCTCTTGTCTCTGTTGTAACAATTGAACCATTCTGGAAGAGTGCTGTTACAAGACCTCTGAGCATTGCTTTTCTCTGGTCGGCTCTGCGGCCAAGTTTTCTATATGCCATTTGAATATACCCTCCTGTCTAAATAATGTTTCCTCATTCTTCTTTTTTGAGTGAAAGTCCGAGAGATTCCAACTTCTGGATAACTTCTTCAAGAGACTTTCTGCCGAGGTTACGAACCTTCATCATATCTTCTTCTGTTTTTTCTGCTAAATCACCAACGGTATTGACTGATGCACGCTTTAAGCAATTAAAGGAACGAACAGAAAGATCAAGGTCTTCTATTTGCATTTCCAATATTTTCTCTGTTTTACCGGAAACATCTTTTTCTACTGCAACATATCTAACTTCTTTTTCCTCATCAACGCGAGTAAAGAGTTCAAATTGCTCAATCAGAATTTTAGCGCTCTCGCAAATTGCCTCTTGAGGTGTCATTGCGCCGTTTGTCCAAACTTCCAATGTAAGCTTATCGTAGTCTGTTACGTTTCCAACACGTGTATTCTCTACATAGTAATTTACCTTCGGAACAGGCGAGAAGAGTGAATCGATAGCAATAACACCGAAAGGCATATTAGCAGTCTTATTCTTGTCTGCTGTTCTCCATCCTTTTGAAGTGCCTACTTCCATCTCTATTGAAAGTTCATCATCGCCGTTTAACGTAGCAATGTGCTGGTCAGGATTGAGTACTTCAATCTCAGAGTCACAAACGATATCAGCCGCTGTAACCTCGCCTCTTTCAGATTTTGAGATAGTAACGATTTTCGTTGCAGACGGATCTTCTGAATGTATTTTAAAAGCAACTTGCTTAATATTTAAAATAATTTCTGTAACGTCTTCTACAACACCGGGTATCGAAGTAAACTCATGGCACGCACCCTTAATCTTTACGTTCATAGCTGCTGAACCTTGTAAAGATGAAAGAAGTATTCTTCTGAGTGAGTTTCCTAAAGTCGTACCGTATCCTCTTTCAAGGGGTTCAACAACAAATTTGCCATATCTGCAAAACTCATCTGATTCAACACATTCTATTCTTGGCTTTTCAATTTCAATCACAGTAATCCCTCCTTGGAATCAAAATACTAACGGTGAAATTATTTACTGTACAACTCAACGATCAAGTGCTCCTGTACAGGTAAATCGATATCTTCACGCTTCGGATAAGTTAAAACTGTTCCCTGCATTTTATCAGCATCGAATGAAAGCCATTCAGGAATAGTACGTCCGCCTGTAACGTCAACTATCTCAGCGATTCTGCCGTTAGATCTGCTCTTCTCGCAAACAGCAATAACATCGTTAGCAGAAATAAGATAAGAAGGAATATTTACTCTCTTACCATTTACAGTGAAATGTCCGTGAAGAACGAGCTGTCTTGCTTCTGCTCTTGATGTACCAAGACCAAGACGATAAACTACATTATCAAGTCTTCTTTCAAGCAATATCAAAAGGTTTTCACCTGTTACACCGCTCTTCTTGTTAGCCATCTCAAAATATGTGTGGAATTGTTTTTCCAATACACCGTAATATCTCTTTGTTTTTTGTTTTTCTCTAAGCTGCATGCAATACTCTGACTGCTTTTTCTTAGCCTGTCCGTGCTGTCCCGGAGCATAGCTTCTCTTAGGTCTGGACATTGCGCACTTTTCTGAATAACATCTTGTGCCCTTCAGAAAAAGCTTTTCACCTTCTCTTCTGCAAAGTCTGCATGATGCATCACTATATCTGGCCATTTTTTACACCTCCGTTAATTATACTCTTCTTCTCTTGGGCGGTCTGCATCCGTTGTGAGGGATGGGAGTCTCGTCCTTGATCAATGTAACATCAAGTCCTGCTACCTGCAAAGCCCTGATTGCTGACTCACGGCCTGCTCCGGGTCCTCTTACATAAACCTCTACAGATTTAAGGCCATGCTCCATTGCAGCCTTAGCTGCTGTCTCTGCTGCTGACTGAGCCGCAAAGGGAGTGCTCTTCTTTGAACCACGGAAACCGAGCTCGCCGGCACTTGCCCAAGAAATAGCATTACCGGATTTATCAGTGATTGTAACTATTGTATTATTGAAGGTTGAACGGATATGTGCCTGACCAAACTCAATAAATTTACGTTCTCTTCTTCTGCCTTTAACAACTTTTTTGGTTTTAACAGCCATAACTCAAACCTCCTTATTTCTTCTTGCCTGCTATAGGTCTTGCCGGACCTTTTCTTGTTCTGGCATTAGTTTTTGTTCTCTGTCCTCTAACGGGAAGTCCCATTTTGTGACGTCTGCCTCTATAGCAACCAATTTCCATAAGACGCTTAATGTTGAGGGAAACTTCTCTACGTACGTCACCTTCAACAACATATTCTTTATCTATAATATCTCTTAACTTACCAACTTCATCGTCAGTCAAGTCTCTAACTCTTGTGTCAGGATTGATACCGGTTTTAGCAAGAATCTCACTTGATTTTGATCTACCAATACCATAAATGTATGTCAATCCGATCTCAACACGCTTTTCTCTCGGCAAGTCCACACCTGCAATACGAGCCATTCGCAAATACACCTCCGTAAAATATAAGCCTATTGTAAAAATCAATGTAGGCTTTAAAAAAAATACTTAAAATCTATATTCAACGTCCCGAAGCTCATGTTAATCATGCAGCCGCACCTCAGGACGATTATAATCGTTGCTTCTGTAGCTAACCCGGCAGAGTCACGTCAGAAGCCGATAAGGCTCAAATCAGCCTTGTTTTTGCTTATGCTTTGGATAAGCATCACAAATAACCATTACTTTACCTTTTCTCTTAATAACCTTGCATTTATCACAAATAGGTTTTACTGACGGTCTAACTTTCATAGTTCAATCCTCCTTCACTTTCTCCTTATGATTCGACCGCGGTCTAAATCATACGGGGACAACTCAAGGGTAACACGATCACCCTTAACTATTCTGATATAATTCGTTCTAATCTTGCCTGAAACATGGGCAACTACCATATGCCCATTTGCAAGTTCAACTTTGAAAACACAGTTGGGCAACACTTCGGCAATAACGCCTTCAACTTCAATTAAGTCTTCTTTTGACAAAATGTCATCCTCCTTAAAGTGTCACGACTAACGGCTCATCATCTGTCACAATTACAGTATTCTCATAATGAGCAGACAGCTTGCCGTCCTTCGTATAAACTGTCCATTTGTTGCTGCCGAGCAATATTTCATCAGAACCTTGGTTAACCATCGGTTCAATCGCTATTGCCATACCGGCTGCAAGTCGGTGTCCTCGCCTGTTTGTTCTGTAGTTAGGAACCTCAGGGTCCTCGTGAAGCTCTCTTCCTATACCGTGACCTGTATATTCCTTTACAATCGAATAACCAAAGGACAATACATAATCCTCTATTGCTCCTGAAACATCAGAAACCCTGTTATTCGGTTTAACAAACTTAAGTCCCTCAAAAAAGCTCTGCTTTGTAACTTCTATAAGCTTTGCTGCTTCTTCGGAAACATTTCCTACCGGAAACGTTCTTGCCGCATCGCCATGAAAACCGTTATAAAACGCACCAACATCGACACTTATAATATCTCCGTCTTTAAGTTTTCGGTTATCAGGTATGCCGTGAATAACCTCACCGTTTACAGAAGAACAAATAGCTCCTGGGAACTTGATACCGCCGTAATAATTAGGCACACCTAAAAACGACGGAAAAGCGCCACTCCTTATTATATAGTTTGTGGCGATTCTGTCAAGCTCTTTTGTAGTGATTCCCGGAAAAATATTTTTTTCAATTTCTCTGAGAACCTCTGCAACTATTTTACCGGAAGCTTTCATCTTTTCGATTTCCGTTTTTGATTTAATATTAATCATAATTTCAGATTCCTTTTAAACCTAATGCATATAAAGTATTTTGCAAAGATTCTTCTATTGAACTTTCACTCAATACGTTCATAAGTTTTCCCTTACCCCTGTAAAATTCTACAAGCGGCTCGGTTTGCCTATGATATGCAGCAATCCTGTTTCTGATTACATCAGGTTTATCATCATCCCGGTGTACTAACTGTTCACCGCACTTTTTGCACTTATTATCTTCTACCGGATTAAACTCCAAGTGATAAGTTTCACCGCACGAAGGACAAACAATCCTGTTTGACAAGCGTTTTACTACTGCTTCATCATCAATCACTATATTTACAACTTTGTCAATACTCTTTCCTTCTGTTGTTAAAATATCTTCAAGCATCTCTGCTTGTGCTATTGTCCTCGGGAACCCATCGAGTATAAATCCTTTTGAACAATCTTTTTGTGATATGCGATCCTTTACTATTTGAACAGTAACGTTATCGGGAACCAACTCACCTTTTGAAATATAAGTATCAGCAAGTTTGCCAAGCTCTGTATTTCTGCGGATATTATCTCTGAAGATTTCACCGGTGGAGATATGCGGAATGTTTAATATTTCTGATAATCCGGTGGCCTGTGTACCTTTACCGGCACCCGGTGCCCCCAATAATATTAAGTTCATCTCGTTACCTCCACCCGGCGTTATTAATCCAAGAATCCTTTGTAATTTCTCATAAGGAGCTGTGACTCCAACTGACGAACAGTTTCAAGAGCAACACCTACGAGAATAAGCACTGTTGTGCCTCCAAACCAAAGATTGATACTTGCAATATCTGAATTGAAGTATGAAATAATCTTTTGAAGGAGTGATGGAGCAACAGCAAGTACAGCAAGGAATATCGCACCAAACCACGTAACTCTTGTTGATGCTTTTTTGATGTAATCTGCTGTAGGAGCTCCGGGTCTGAGTCCCGGAACAAATCCACCATTTTTCTTCAAGTTGTTTGATATATCAACCGGATCAAAGTATACGATATTATAGAAGAATGTAAATCCAACTATAAGAAGTGCATATACTATGATGTACGGCCAACCCTGTCCTTGTGAGAAAGAGTTAATAAATCCTGCAAAACCCGTTGTAGCCGATGACTTTCCGATAAATGCTACAATTGTAGCAGGGAACTGCAACATTGACATAGCAAAGATAATCGGAAGAACTCCTGAAGAGTTAACCTTAATCGGAATATTTGTACTCTGTCCGCCGTAAATCTTTCTGCCAACAACTCTTTTTGCATACTGTACGGGAATACGGCGTTCGCCGCTTTCAACCCAAACAACAGCAAGAATTACTGCAAGGAATACAGCGACAATTGCTACTACGTAAATAATTCTTATTGCAACAAATACATTTGCAAGAGTATTACCTGCAATTATATCATAAAGCATTAAAGCAGCACTTGGTGCACCTGCAACAATACCTGCAAAGATAATCATTGATATACCGTTTCCAATTCCTGTCTCTGTGATCTTCTCTCCCAACCACATAAGCACTGACGTACCTGCAGTAAACGAAAAAATTACGATAAGGAATGTGAATATATCAAACTCACCCTTAGAAGCAAATATGTTATATGTGTACCCTTGTATATTAAAGTACATCATTATTGATTGGAATAAAGCTAACGCAAGAGTAATAATTTTTGTTACTTTGCTGAGCTTCTTTCTTCCTTCCGGCCCTTCCTTTTGCCATCTCTCAAATGCAGGGATAGCAACAGTAAGGAGCTGAACAATAATTGAAGCGTTAATATACGGGCTGATTGTCATAGCAAACAGTGAAACTTGCTGGAATGCACCACCTGAGAGCATATCGTACAACTTGAACATTCCGTTGTTTGCAAGCGTATTAAACGCATCGTCCCTAAGACCGGGAACAGGAATGAAACATCCTATTCTAAAGATTATGATAAGCAAAAGTGTCATGAATAATTTTTTTCTTAACTCTTTTACATGAAAAGCGTTAATGATGATGTCTTTAAACTTCATCTTAGATCACCTCTGCCTTTCCTCCTGCTTTTTCAATTTTTTCAGATGCACTCTTTGTAAAACATTTAGCTTTAACTGTTAAATTCTTTGTCAACTCGCCATTACCGAGAATTTTAACTCCGTCATACAGCTTATTGATAAGACCTGCTTCTGCCAAAGCAACAGCATCAACTACGGCACCATCTTCAAAAACGTCAAGAGCAGAAACATTAACTTCAGCATATACGTTTGCAAAGTTCTTGTTATTAAAACCTCTCTTAGGCATTCTTCTGTATAAAGGTGTCTGTCCACCTTCAAAGCCAGGTCTTACTCCGCCGCCTGAACGTGCTTTCTGACCTTTGTGTCCTCTACCGGCCGTCTTACCGTTACCGGATCCGTGACCTCTGCCTTTTCTGTATGCTTCGCGGCTTGAGCCAGCCGCTGGACGTAATTCGTCAAGCTTCATGGTAACACCTCCGTTATATTTCTTCAACTTTAACGAGATGAGCTACAACCTTTATCATACCTCTGACTGCAGGTGTGTCATCACGCTCTACAGAGCTGCCGATCTTCTTAAGACCTAATGCAGCAACTGTAGCTTTTTGATTCTTAATTACACTGTTCGTACTTCTTGTAAGAGTAATTTTCAATTTAGCCATTGTTAATTTCCTCCTTATTCAAGTATCTCGTCAACTGACTTGCCACGAAGCTTTGCAACTTTCTCTGCTGTTGTAAGTGAGCTGAGTGCATCGATTGTAGCACGTACCATGTTGATAGGATTGTTAGAACGAAGTGATTTTGTTCTGATATCACGAATTCCTGAAAGCTCAATAACGGCTCTGACAGGTCCTCCGGCAATAACACCGGTACCTTCTGCAGCCGGCTTAAGAAGAACTTCGCCTGCACCAAACTTACCTACGATCTCGTGGGGAATTGTTGTGCCAACATCGGAACAGTGATGATGTTTTTCTTCGCATCCTCAACGCCTTTTCTGATAGCTTCTGTTACTTCGGCAGCTTTACCGAGACCAACGCCAACCTGGCCGTTCTCATTACCTACAACTACCAAAGCGCTCCATCTGAAGTTACGTCCGCCTTTTACAACCTTTGTAACTTTGCCAAGGTTTACGACTTTCTCTTTAAATTCTGGTGTATTGGAATTATTATGTTCCATAGTATATCCTCCTTACGCCTTAGAAATTGAGGCCTGCTTCACGAGCAGCGTCAGCAAGTTCTTTTACTCTACCGTGATATCCGTAACCGCCACGGTCAAATACCACTGTTGTGATTCCTGCAGCAAGTGCTTTTTCAGCAACAAGCTTACCAACCTCTTTAGCAGCCTCGATGTTTCCGCCGAACGCAATTTTATCTTTGATTGCGCTGTCAAGCGTAGACGCAGACACCAAAGTATTTCCTGTTGTATCATCTATAACTTGAGCATAGATATTGGAAAGACTTCTGAATACATTCAATCTCGGACGTTCAGGTGTTCCGCTGATATGTTTTCTGACACGGATGTGTCTTCTCTGTCGAATCTGATTTTTACTTAATTTCTTTGCCATATTGCGTCACTCCCTTTCTTACTTCTTAGCACCGGTCTTGCCTTCTTTACGTCTGACAACTTCGTCAACGTACTTAATACCTTTGCCCTTATAAGGCTCCGGCGGCTTCTTGCTTCTAACCTTAGCAGCAAATTCTCCAACCATCTGCTTGCTTATACCCTTGATGATGATCTTGTTCTGAGCCGGAACTTCAACTGTAATTCCCTCAGGAGGAACCATATCAATCTGATGTGAGAAACCTACGTTCAATACGAGAGTTTTTCCTTGAAGAGCTGCTCTGTAACCTACACCATTGATTTCAAGTTCTTTAACGTAGCCTTTTGTTACACCATCAATCATATTTTGGATGAGAGATCTTGTAAGACCGTGAAGTGAACGGTACTCTTTCTCATCTGAGCTGCGTGATACAACTACCTGGCCGGCCTCGACACTGATGTCGATTTTTGAATTAAATGTTTCTGTAAGGGTTCCTTTTTCGCCCTTAACCTGTAATGTATTTCCATCAAGGAGCTTTACTTCAACTCCGGCAGGAATAACAACAGGTTTTTTACCAATTCTGGACATTATTATTTCCTCCAATCTTAAGATTCTGTACGGCTTATTTTAAAGCCGTACTTTTCAGATTTATTTTAATTACCAAATGTAAGCCATTACTTCTCCGCCGATGCCCAAATTTCTAGCCTTCTTATCAGTCATAATGCCTTTTGAAGTAGAAATAACTGCTACACCGAGACCGCCGAGAACCTTCGGAAGCTCATCCTTAGATGCATAAATACGAAGACCGGGTTTTGATATTCTCTTTATACCTGAAATTACAGGTTTTTTATTCTCTGTATACTTCAGGTAAAGTCTGATAACGCCCTGCTTACCGTCATCTATGTTCTGTACTTCCTTTACATAACCTTCTTCTACAAGAATTTGAGCAATAGCATTTTTAACACTTGAAGCCGGTACATCAACCGTTTCGTGTTTAGCTGTGCCTGCATTTCTGATACGTGTCAACATATCAGCTATAACGTCAGTAATTTGCATTGTGCCAACCTCCTTTAATCAATCTTACCAGCTGGCTTTCTTTACACCGGGAATTTGTCCCTTGTAAGCCAATTCTCTGAAGCAAATACGGCATATACCGTACTTTCTGATATATGCATGAGGACGTCCGCAGATTTTACATCTGTTATATGCTCTAGTAGAATACTTAGGTGTCCTTTGTTGCTTAACCTTCATTGAAACCTTTGCCATGGTCTACCTCCTTATTATGAGTTGAAGGGCATACCCATCAATTTGAGCAGCGCTTTTGCTTCTTCGTCTGTTTTTGCAGTAGTTACGAAAATAACGTCCATACCTCTCACTTTGTCGATTTTATCATACTCGATTTCAGGGAAGATGATCTGCTCTTTAATACCCATAGCATAGTTACCTCTGCCATCAAATGAATTTCCGGGAATACCGTGGAAGTCTCTGATACGGGGCAATGTGATATTAATGAGTTTGTCTGCAAAAGCATACATTTTTGTGCCTCTGAGTGTAACCTTGCAACCTATGTTCATGCCTTCACGAACTTTAAAAGCAGCAACTGATTTCTTTGCTTTTGTTACAACAGGCTTTTGACCTGTGATCAAGCTGAGATCATTAACAGCATTTTCGATTGCCTTAGGATTCTCTTTAACTTCGCCCAATCCCATGTTGATAACGATTTTCTCAAGCTTCGGGATTTCCATAACGCTCTTGTACTTGAACTGTTCCATAAGAGCGGGTGCTATTTCCTTGTCATATTTTTCTTTTAATCTTAACATTATTATAGCCTCCCTCTAATTATTTAGTGAAATCCACTGTTGAGATAACTGCGCCGCAATTTTCGCGCTTACAAACACGAACTTTGATTGACTTGCCGTTTTCTTCAATAGTCTTGTGGCCTGTTCTTGTAGGCTGTCCGCACTTAGGGCAAACTACCATAACATTTGAAACATGGATAGGAGCTTCCTTCTTAACAATACCGCCCTGTTCTGTACGACCCTTGGGTTTCTTGTGTTTGCTGACCATGTTATAACCCTCAACGATTACTTGCTCCTTCTCAGGAATAACCGCGAGTACTTTTCCGGTAACTGTCTTAGGCTTACCGTTCTTGTCTTTTTGGCGGCGTGTGTTGAGAACAACTACTTTGTCGCCTTTTTTAATATTCATACTCATAACATTATCCTCCGATCAAAGTACCTCAGGAGCAAGTGATACGATCTTCATGAAGTCGTTATCTCTGAGCTCTCTTGCTACAGGTCCAAAAATACGTGTACCTCTTGGATTGAGGTCATCTTTAATAAGAACTGCTGCGTTCTCATCAAATCTGATATATGTGCCGTCTTCACGACGTACGCCTCTCTTTGTGCGAACGATAACGCATTTAACAACGTCACCCTTCTTTACCATACCGCCCGGAGCAGCTGCCTTAACGGAACAGATGATAATATCACCAATATTAGCATAACGACGCTTACTGCCGCCGATAACTTTAATACACATCAATTCTTTAGCACCGGTATTGTCTGCTACTTTGAGTCTTGTTTGTACTTGTACCATAACTATTACCTCCTATGTGCTTAACGAGCCTTCTCGATGATCGAAGCAAGTCTCCAACGCTTATCTTTACTCAAAGGTCTCGTTTCCATTACCTCTACAGTATCGCCTACTTTAGCTTCGTTTGCTTCGTCGTGAGCCTTTAATTTATATGTGGTTTTAACAACTTTCTTATAAAGAGGATGCTTTACGCTGTCAACTACCGCAACAACGATCGTCTTATCCATCTTATCGCTGATAACCTTACCAACTCTGGTTTTTCTTAAGTTTCTCTCTACCAAATTAAACTACCTCCTTCCGAAGTCTATCACTGCTGGCCTTCAGCAATCTCTTTTGCTTTAATTGCTGTTTTAACTCTTGCAATATCACGCTTTAAGAATCTCAATTTCATGGGGTTTTCGATTTGGCTTGTAGCATTTTTAAAACGAAGCCTGAAGAGCTCCTCTTTCAAGTTAGCTTCTTCTTTTTTCAATTCTTCAAGTGACATTTTATTTAAGTTATCCTTAAATTCTTTAGCCTTCATTTACATCACCCTCCGTTTCAACATTCTCACGTGCAATTACTTTACACTTTACGGGCAATTTGTGCATTGCGAGGCGAAGCGCCTCTCTGCATGCTTCTTCGCTGACGCCGGCCACTTCGAAAAGTACACGACCCGGTTTAACAACAGCTACCCAGTACTCAGGAGAACCTTTACCGGAACCCATTCGAACTTCTGCAGGTTTCTTTGTTACAGGTTTATCAGGGAAGATTTTGATCCAAACCTTACCGCCTCTTTTGATAGAACGTGTAAGTGCTATACGGGCAGCCTCTATCTGGTTGCTTGTGATCCAGCCACACTCAGTAGCCTGAAGACCAAACTCACCATGTGAAATAGTATTGCCTCTTAATGCAGTACCTTTCATTCTGCCTCTTTGCACTTTTCTGTGCTTAACTCTTTTAGGCATTAACATAATTATTTCTCGCTCCCTTCTGAATTTGCCTTATCGGCTTTGATAGCAGGAAGTACTTCTCCATTATAAATCCAAACTTTAACACCGATTTTACCGTATGTTGTATTTGCCTCTGCAAATCCGTAATCGATATCGGCTCTGATTGTCTGGAGCGGAATTGTTCCCTCATGATAGTGCTCTGTACGTGCAATTTCAGCGCCGCCAAGTCTTCCGCTACATGCAGTTTTGATTCCCAATGCGCCTGAACGCATTGTACGCTGCATAACCTGCTTCATTGCTCTACGGAAAGTTACACGCTTTTCCAACTGGCTTGCTATGCTCTCAGCGCAAAGCTGAGCATCCATATCCTGGTTTTTGATTTCGAGAACGTTGATAGAAACAATCTTGCCTGTCATTTTCTCGAGCTCAGCCTTAAGCTCATCTTTAATTGCTCCGCTTTTGCCGATTACGAAACCGGGTTTAGCTGTTTCAATGTTGAGAAGAAGCTTGTTTGCTGTTCTTTCGATTTTAATTTTTGAAATTCCTGCGCTGTAAAGCTTATTCTTTACATAAGTTCTAACTTTGTTGTCTTCGATAAGAAAGTCAGCAAAATTTTTCTTATTTGCATACCACTTGGAATCCCAATCTTTAATAACTCCGACTCTAAGTCCGTGAGGATTAACTTTTTGTCCCATGTTCAACCTCCTCCATTAATCTCTTTCTTTCAATACTACCGTAATGTGGCTTGTTTTCTTGTTAATGCGAGTACCGCGACCCCTTGCAACAGCGCGCATTCTCTTAAGAGTAGGACCCTGGTTTGCATAACATTCAGCTACATAAAGCTTTTCGCTGTCAAGCTCAAAGTTATTTACTGCATTCGCTTCTGCAGAATGGAGCAACTTGTAAATAAGCTCAGAAGCAGCTTTAGGTGTAAATTTAACGATAGCATATGCTTCAGCGAGATCTTTGCCTTTGATAAGATCAAGAACTATCTTAACTTTACTTGGGGAAATTCTTGCATGATTCAACGTTGCTTTTCCCTGATCTCTTCCGATACCCAGAACTTTGCGCTCACGCTTTGAAAGAATAAAAGGCTTATTACTCTGACGTGACTGGGAGTTGTATTTTTCGATGAGCTCTTCTCTTCTTGAGAGAAGCTCTGATTCACTCATAATTTTTCTTTCCAAGAGAAATTCCTCCTTTTCATCAGCGCTTAACAGAGCTGGATTTTTCGCTCTTTACATGACCCTTGTAAGTTCTTGTAGGAGCAAATTCGCCGAGTTTGTGACCAACCATTTCCTCAGTAACATATACCGGAACATGCTTTCTTCCATCGTGAACAGCGATTGTGTGACCAACCATCTGAGGGAAAATTGTTGATGCTCTTGACCATGTTTTTATAACGACTTTTTCATTTTTAGCATTCATTGCTTCAATTCTCTTCAAAAGTCTTTCTTGGACGAAAGGTCCTTTTTTTACTGATCTACTCATTGTGCAACCTCCTTAAGATTACTTACCATTACGTCTTCTGACGATCATCTTATCAGAAGCTTTATTTTTCTTTCTTGTCTTATAACCGAGAGTCGGCTTACCCCAAGGAGTAACAGGACTGGGCATACCAACAGGAGATTTGCCTTCGCCACCGCCGTGAGGGTGATCGCAGGGGTTCATTACAACACCGCGAACTGTAGGACGGATGCCCATCCATCTCTTACGACCTGCTTTACCAAGTGATACGTTCTCGTGATCAAGATTTCCTACCTGTCCGATTGTAGCTTTGCAGTCGATTGGAACCATACGAACCTCGCCCGAACCAAGACGTACCTGTGCGAAATCTCCCTCTTTAGCCATAAGCTGAGCAGATGCACCTGCAGTTCTTACGAGCTGAGCGCCTTTACCGGGTTTCATCTCAATGTTGTGAATTACTGTACCTACCGGAATATCAGCAAGTTTGAGTGCGTTACCGGGAAGTATATCAGCCTCAGGACCTGACATAATCTTGTGTCCTACTTTGATTCCCTCGGGATGAAGAATATATCTCTTCTCACCATCTGCATAAACCAAGAGAGCAATGTTAGCAGATCTGTTAGGATCGTACTCGATTGAAACAACCTTAGCCGGGATACCGTCTTTTTCTCTCTTGAAGTCAATCATTCTATACTGTCTTTTAACTCCGCCTCCACGATGACGAACAGTGATTCTACCGTATGAGTTTCTACCTGAATTTTTCTTAACAGGAGCCATCAATGATTTGATCGTGCTCTTACCTGTAATTTCCTCAAAAGCTGAAACTGTCATCGTTCTTCTTGAAGGGGTTGTCGGATTATACTTTTTTATAGCCATTTTCCTGTCCTCCTATTACTGAGCGAAGCCGAAGTCTTCGATTGAATTCTTATACTTCTTTGTCTTCTTCTCGCCGTTTACCGTATATTCAACAGCCTTAGGATCAAGATCAATTGTTACAATTGCTTTCTTCCATTTTGCTGTGTATCCTACAGCCATTCCCGATGCCTGTCTGCGGCTTCTCTTTTTGCCGTCGTAACGCATTGTGTTAACAGCCAGAACTTTAACGTCGAAAATCTTCTCAATCGCTTTTTTAACATCAACCTTAGTAGCGTTTATATCTACAACGAAAGTATATTTACCTTCTGCAACTGCTGATGTACTTTTTTCTGTTATATAAGGACGAATAATAATATCGAATTCGTTCATTATGCGTACACCTCCGAGATTTTGCTTAAAGCGTCTTTTGTAACGATAAATTTGCTGTGATTCAAAATATCATATACATTGATTGTGTTTACGTAAGCTGTCTCAACACCCTTAATATTGCTTGCTGATTTAACAACGTTGATGTCCTTCTCGGGAATTACAACAAGTGCTGTACCGTCTGCATTGATATTCTTGAGTACTTCAACCATATTCTTTGTCTTAATCTCATTGAAGCTGAGGTTATCAAGTACGATGATATCGCCATCGATAGCTTTGCTTGTAAGAGATGACTTAAGAGCAAGTCTCTTTACTTTCTTAGGGATCGTGTAGCTGTAATCTCTCGGCTTAGGTCCGAACACGATACCGCCGTGAATCCACTGTGCGGATCTTGTGCTTCCCTGTCTTGCACGGCCTGTACCCTTTTGTCTGTAAGGTTTCTTACCGCCGCCGCTTACTTCGCTTTTTACCAAAGTGGAGTGAGTTCCCTGACGTTTGTTAGCCAGATTGTTAACAACTGCCATATGCATGCAGTGAGTGTTAACTTCTACTCCAAATATATTGCTGTCGAGCTCGATTTCCTCGACTACGTTACCTTTCATGTCGTATACATTAACTTTTGGCATAATTTATTCCTCCTCCTGCGTCAAGCTTTAACAGATTCTCTGATTTCAAGCAATCCGCCCTTAGGTCCCGGAATTGCGCCTTTGACAAGAAGAAGATTTCTCTCGCCGTCAACTTTAACAACTGTAAGATTCTGAACAGTGATTCTTTCTGAACCCATATGACCAGGCATTTTCTTTCCCTTGAAAACCTTGCCCGGATCAGTGTTAGCACCCATAGAACCTACGCCTCTGTGATACTTAGAACCGTGTGTCTTCGGTCCAATCTTCTGGCCGTGTCTTTTAATAGCGCCCTGATAGCCTTTACCTTTTGATGTACCGCTTACATCAATGCTATCTCCGTCCTTAAACATATCGGCAACATTGATTGTCTGACCGATTTCAAAAGCCTCTACATCCTCAGGCTTAAATTCCTTAAGGTGTTTGAAGCCACCCATTTCCAATTTGTCGAAAACGCCTTTTTCGGGTTTGTTAAGCTTTTTCTTATCTACTTCCCCATAAGCAAGCTTAACTGCGCAGTAGCTGTCAGTTTCCTGTGTCTTTTTCTGTACAACAGTGCAGGGACCTGCAAGAACTACAGTAACCGGCGTACATTTGCCGTCTTCGTCAAAAATCTGGGTCATACCGACTTTTGTTCCTAAAATAAAATTCTTCATTTTTAAGCTTTACCTCCTGATTGGTTATTGGTTCCCCCTTTTCGGGAACATGACCGGTTTCTTATCAATATTTAAGAAACCAGGGTAATGCGATCAGCATTATTGTTTAACTTTGATTTCTATATCCACGCCTGCGGGAAGATCAAGGCGCATCAATGCATCTACTGTTTTCGGAGAAGGCATAAGGATGTCTATTAATCTCTTATGTGTTCTCATCTCGAACTGCTCTCTGGAGTCCTTATACTTATGAGGAGCTCTGAGGATTGTAACGATTTCCTTCTCTGTCGGCAGCGGAATAGGACCGGATACAACTGCGTCTGTACGCTTTGCTGTGTCAACGATTTTCTGAGCTGCCTGATCCAACAATTGGAAATCATAAGCTTTCAATTTGATTCTGATCTTTTGTTTGTTTGCCATACATAGAACCTCTTTCTATTAGATGATTTTCGTTACGTATAACAGCTTGCATCTGAACTCTTGTCACCCAGTCGTGTGTTTCATGTTTACCCCAATAAAAAAACCAAATTGAAATATCCTTCTCTGAAGGATTTCAACCTGGGCACAGATAAACATTTTACATACAACATCATACAATATTCAAGTGCATGACTTGTCGCCCGGTTTCACGAATCGGACATTCTCCACATGAGTTACCTGCCATTTCACGCGATCAAACGTGCGGCAGCAATCTCTTGCTTCTTCGTCTGTCAAGTCGCAACATTCGAATTATACATCTTACAGCTACTATAAGCAAGCATTTTTTTCTATTTTAAGAGGATTAATTTTTAAACTTTTTGTGAACAAAATATCAAAAAAGACAAAAAAAGAAGGAAGCAATGAAGCGCTCGTCTGTGAATTATTAGGGGAGAGATTCACAATCGGTTAAAGAAAAAAGAGAACGCTTTCAATTGCCCCCGACATGCATATAGTACTGCGAATATATGAATATTATTGATGCAAACCAAGAACAAATTGTTAACAAAATTTCATTTAGTCGCTTAACCCCTTCGTTTCTCTTACTTCTTTTATAGTAATAAAAGCATCAGGATCATATTTATCCACTATATGCCGAACTTCGGAGACTTGTCTGTTATAAACCACACAAATCAGCATATATTTCTTGTTCCCGGTGTACATGCCTTCTGCATCTACCTTAGAAACTCCTCTTTCCAGTTTGCTCATTATTTCTTGCGCAATTCCGTCAGGCTTTTCTGTAAATACGCATACTTCTTTTGCATAATTGATTCCTGCTTCAACAAAGTCTACTACTTTTGACGATACAAATACGGCTATTCCTGTATAAAAAGCCGACTCTACAGAACGGTACACTACAGCAACTATAACAAGGAATATTATATCAAACCATAATACCGCCTGCCCTATTGTAAGCAAGCTGATTTTACGTTGTAATAATCTCGCCGCAATGTCCGTACCGCCTGTACTTGCACCGCCACGAAAAATCATTCCGAAGCCGAGACCTATCGCGGCACCTCCCCACAACGCATAAAGCAGTATGTCTTCGCCCTGCAACTTGCCCACAAAAAACGACGTAACATCAATAGCAACAGAAAACATCACTGTGCCTATGACGCTCTTTAATATAAATTCTCTGCCCAAATATTTGTACCCCGGTATAAACAGCGGTATATTAAGCAGAAAGGTAAGCAAACCTACCGGTATTATATCTCCCGCGATGTGCGAAATCAGCACTGCAACACCGGACAGTCCACCGGGCGCGATGCCAAATGGTTCAAGGAAAAGATTTAATCCCACTCCGGCGACGAAGGAGCCGCATATTAATAATAATAGATTTTTTATTATTTTCATAAATATACCTGCTTTCTGTTTTGTTCCTGTCGGCAAAAGCGTTTCGCAAAATTGATTTTACCATATAATTATGATATCATCTACTTCATATTATGATAAAAAGAAAGAAGGTTGTTTTTTTATGATTAGAGTACAAACTCTTGATACGGAAAAACTCCGCGCACGCTCATGGTACACTTCTCTTTTTGAAGATTTCACAAGACTTCCCTTCTCTTTCAAAATAGGAGATACTTTATATCATGGTTTTAACGGCGATTTTTATTCGGTAACAAAAAGTTCTTACGTGGACACGGTTGTAAAAAAGCACGCTAAATATGATATTGAGAAGACTTGCATAAGTGCGATTCATTCGAGCGGCATACAAATTACCGTTGAATGTTCATATTATGTTGAATACGCGGTTTTCGAATGGCTTATGCGTTTTAAAAATACTTTAGGCAGCAACTCACCCGTTATAAGTGCTGTCAATGCCGCCGATATGGACTTTAAGGGTACCTCTCCGGTGCTTGAATATTTTCTCGGTGATGATAATGAAGACCAAAAGGCAATGAAACCTTGTTCAATAGACTTAAACACGGGCACTCTCATCGAGTTCGAGCCTATAGGCGGCAGACCGACGAATTTTCAAATGCCTTTTTACAGATTATTCTTCGGTGACGGCGGGGCGGTTATTTCCGTAGGTTGGTCAGGACAGTGGAAAGCACGTTTTGATGCAAAACACACTGCGAAATGTGTGCACTTCACCGCCGGGCAAGCTGTACTTGATGGTTTCCTGAAGCCGGGAGAGGAAATACGCACTCCTCTCATGACGTTTTTAGCTTTTGAGAACTGCCCCGGATATAAAGTGACACAGATGCGCGCTATTAACCTTTGGAGAAGATGGATAATCGACTGCAACTTAAGACTTGAAAACGGAGAATTATTCCCGCCGCACTGCGCAGGCAGCACGTCCTGGATTTACGGCGAGATGAAGGATGCTACTGATAAAAATCAAATTGAGGCTTTTGACGCCTATATAAACAACGGACTTAATCTTGATTTTTGGTGGATGGATGCCGGTTGGTATTTCAAGAATCCAAAAGGAGAAGTGCCTATCAACGTGTGGGTCGAAACGGGTTCCTGGTATATGGACACGAACAAATTCCCGAGTGAAATGTCAGATATTTCAAAGCACTGCGCCGAACATAATGCAAGAACGCTTTTGTGGTTTGAACCGGAGAGAATCACAGAGGGAACTCTGCTTGCGGAGCATCCCGAGTGGGTTTTGAATAAATGCCTTGCTAATATGGCAGATCCGGATCTTCGAAAATGGCTTGTTGACAGAGTTTCGAGTGTTATGGATAAAGGCGGGATTAGTCTTTACAGACAAGATTATAACATAGACCCTTTGCCACATTGGGTTGCACACGAAAACAGTTTCGGCGAAAACCGCCATGGTTTTGTGGAAAACCATTGTGTGACCGGATATCTCGCTTATTGGGATACATTATTGGAAAAATCTCCCGGCATTATGCTTGATTCATGTGCTTCAGGCGGCAGACGCAACGATCTCGAAACAATACGTCGTTCCGTTTCGCTTCACAAGACTGATGCTGATTATTCGCGTTTTGAGCAAAAGCAAGCAATGCATTATTCTTTCTATCAATGGCTCCCGTATTTTGGCACACCCGTCACAGGTCCGGGGTATTCAAACGTTGTTGAAAAGTATGCACTTCGTTCTGCACACATACCTTGGTTTACGTATGGCTATGATGTCAGACGAAAAGATAACCGCTACGACATCGCTCGTGAATTTGAAAAAGAATGGCGCGATACGAATATGTATTTTTACGGTGACTTTTTCCCTCTTACTCCGTGGTCAAATGATTTGGATTCATGGATTGGCTGGGAATTTAAAGATTATAATAACGAAGAAGGCATTATTCAAATGTTTCGTCGCGACAATAGTTGCGAAAAGGAAATTTTCGTACGTTTATTTGACATTGACCCTAATGGAGTGTATGATTTTATAAGCTATGACGGATTGCCGACTGTCACTGTTCGCGGTGATGAGCTGATAAATACCGGGCTTAAAATTATTATCGCTGAGCCAAGAGGCAGTGCTTTAATTAAGTTTAAGAAAAAGTAGTAAAAAGACAAATTTATGACACAAAGCCGCGTTAATATATCTATAGCATTTTTTAACGTGTGAAGCCAAAAAAATTTTAAGAGGTGGACAAATGCCAAAAGAGCAGAAAGACAAGAAAAAGAAAAAATACAAATTGCAGGTTATGGATGTTATTACCATTGTTTTTACAGCCGCAATTTTAGGAATTATGGGTTACGTGTTGTACGACCACATTGCAGAGAATTCGTCTGATCCGGGCAATTCAAGCAAAGCTACGGTTAGCAACTCAACTCCGGCTCCAACAAAAGAACCTACTTTGACTGACGTCGGTAACATTTACGGTAACATCACAAATGATGCAAATGTTGTTATCAACGACGGACGCGAGTATTTTATTTCTGTTGATGATAACGGCGATAAGCACATTTACGTTACTGTAGATAATGTAACGACTGATCTTATAAAAACCGAAGCTTCGTGTCTTAACGTTATAACAGACTACGTGACGCATGCAGACGTTGCTACTACAGAGCCATATTTTGTTTTCTATATTAATGGCGACGGCAAGATTTGTTACTTCTACGATTACCCGGGAAGTGACGGCGCTGTATCTGAGTCTCTGAGAACAGAAAATATTTTCCTTGACGGCTCTTATAAAGTAATTGACGTTAGTGGCGAATACGTATATCACCTGAATTCTGACGGTGTAGTTGCCAAAACAAGTATAATAAGCAAAACGACCGAAACATTAAGTTCAGAGAGAAAGTACAAGAGCTTTGTATTGTATTTCGGTACTATTTACGCCGAAGCAGAGGATGGCAATATATACAGAATGAATTCCGTGATAGAATCTGCAGATGCTTCTTCTACGGCTTCGGCAGTTCCCACAGCGACAGCGACAGCAACTGCAACAGCGACTGCATCTCCTGCTCCCAAAGAAATCTTGACTGTAAGCGGTCCTTTTGATTCTTATGCCTTGGATGAGGATTGGATATATGTTATTAACGGAGAGAGCATTTTGAGGTATTCGGCAGAAAGCACAGATGCCAAAGATACGCTTTGCAATATTAAAGCTGAAAGCATTAATGCCTACAGCAATGCACTGTTCTATTATGCTGACGGTCATTTGTACACAGCTACTGCAGAGGGACTTCTAATGGGTGAGTTTACGGATCTCGGAGAAATATCCTCTACAAAGAGCATAAATGTTTCGTCAAATGCAGTATACGTTGTAAATGAAAAAGGTAAGCTTTGCAAGTCAACGTATGACAAGGATGCAAAAGCTTACTCTGCATTCAAAGAAATGAATTAATATAATATATTAGAAATTGATTATTTCATTTGTAGCGGAGGCGCTGTAATCAGCGTTCTCCGCTTTTAATTTTTCTTTATCTCCATAACCGTACAAAATAGCACACGTATTCATACCGGCTGATTTTCCCGCTTGTATGTCTGTATATGAGTCCCCTACCATAATTGACTTTGCAGGATCGGCTTTCATTGCTTTTAGACAAAGAACAAGGCCCTCCGGATCGGGTTTCATTCTCGTAACAGACTCAGGACCGATTATTTTTGTGAAATACTGTGCTATACCGAGCTTTTCTACAACAAGGAGCGTTATTGCTTCAGGTTTATTTGAAACAATACTCATTTTTATACCTCTTTCGGACAATTGTGCTGCCACATTTTTAAAGCCGTCATAAAGGACCGTCTTATCACAAGGATGATTTTTATAATATTCTTTATACCACACAAGTGCCTCATCACATTTTTCTCTTGAAAGCTGTTTCATAGAGCAGTCTATCAAGTATTTTGCACCATGTCCCACGTATGACATTATAGTGTCATAATCAAGCTCAGGTATATTGTACTGTCTTTGTGTTGCCTGCACAGAAGCTACAATATCTCTTCCTGTGTCAGCTACAACACCGTCAAAATCAAAAATCACAGATTCAATTTCACTAAACAATTTACTCATAATTAAAACATCTTCTTTTTAAATAGTATTAATATTACAATAGCACAAATAAGTGCAGTTCCGCCCAAAATCAAATAAAATGCCGATGCCACGTCAGCCAGCGGCAGTGCAACGTTCATTCCGAAGAATCCCGAAATCATAGTAGGAATAGCCATTACAATTGTTAATGCAGCAAGCAATTTCATAACATTGTTTTGGTTGTTAGAAATAATAGATGCGAATGCATCCATTGTGCCACTTAATATATTACTGTAAATATAAGCCATCTCTATAGCCTGTTTGTTTTCTATAATAACGTCTTCAAGCAAATCCTCATCATCAGGGTATTTGCGAATACTTATATTTTCATAATTGTACTTAAGGAGCTTTTCCAATACAATCTCGTTTGATTTCAATGACGTAGAAAAATAGACCAATGATTTTTCTAAAGAAAGCAGTAATATAAGCTCTTTGTTTTTCATTGATTTATGAACTTCGTTCTCAATATTGTGGCTTATCTTGTCAATTTGACGCAAGTATTGTAAATAGTAAGTTGCATTTCTATACATCAATTGAAGAATAAAACGATTTTTCTTAAAAGTCGCGAAAGTCTTTACTCTGTTATCCAAAAAATCCTTAATCAACTGGTTTTTCTTTAAACACACGGTGATTACGCATTCTTTGCATACAACAATACCCATTGGCATTGTAGAAAACATAAAGCTGTATGAGCTGTCCTTTGTAGACTCCACAATTGGGATGTCTGTAAGTACAAGCGTACAACCATCTTCTGATTCTATACGCGGGCGTTCTTCTTCGTCCAAAGCTGCTGTCAAAAAGTCCTTTTCTGCTCCGGTCATTTTGCCAACCTGTTCAATTTCATCCTTAGTAGGGTCAAGCATATTAATCCAACAACCCTGCTGCGGCTCATTTAATTTCACAAGTTTACCTTGTGTATCCGTCATAAAAATCTCATACATTATTATCTACCATCTTTCCACAATCTCTCAATGTTGTAAAATTCCCTCTCAGATTCAAGGAAAATGTGAACAACAACATCCAGATAATCCATCAAAATCCAGCTCGCCGTATCGTATCCCTCAAGGTGAGCACATTTAAATCCCTTTTCTTCGAGCTTTTCCTCAACCAAATCTGCAATACCGCGAAGATGCGTTGATGACGTACCGCTGCACACAACAAAATAATCTGTTACAGATTCAAGTTTCGGTGACTGTATTATTTCAATATTTTTTGCTTTACGGTCTTCAAGCGCTTTAACAATATCATCTGCAAGTTTTTTACTGTCTTCTATTGTCATATTATTCATTCTCCTTAATCTCTTTTGTTATCCAGTTTCTCGTTCTTACTGTCTGCGTGCATATTTGACTCACGCCACGCTTAATATTGTATATCAACGTACTGTCACACTCTTCCAACATAGCCTCATTGAGCTTGCCTTCTGCTATTTTCGCCCTTACCGCATCGTATGTAGCACCCACTCTGCCCTTTTCGGTATAATCGGCTACGAAAACCATTTGCGTCACAATACCCATCTCGGGTTTTCCTGTAATATGGCATCTTATTGCCTCGAGAACTTCGTCATCACAAACTCCGTACCTCTCTTTTGCAAGTATAGCACCCGCTTCGGCATGTAGCAAGACTTGTTTCGCGTCATAATCACATTTTTCGTTATTGTCTATTCCCAACCAAAGATACTGCTTTGCAGTCAACTCTTTGGCACAATCGTGCAAAATACCGGCAAGGCGACACTTTTCGATATCTGCGCCAAACATTTGAGCCAGTCTGGCACTCTCCTCAGCAACGTTTACGGAATGCTCATACCTCCGCGGGCTCAGCAAGCCTTTCAAATCTTCACATATTTCTTCAAAGGTCATCTTTCTTGTATTGTAAAGATCGTTCTTTTTTATATAATCTTCCACTCCCGCGGGCAAGAACTCACCTGCTCCGCAGCCGTTTTTTATCATTTCTCGTATTTGAGTCGAGGACACATCATATTGAGGTATCTCTGCAAGGCAAACGCGAGCTCCCGCATCACACGCTTTCTTAAAATCAGAAGCAAACGTTTCGTCGTCAGCCCCCGGTCTTCTCATGGCAACGAAACAGCAAAGCTTGAATACATCTTCGCTCCTGTACCAATTAAATATGTCAGCAAGCGTATCAGCACCTATTATCATATAAAATTCTTCGTCCTTAGCGGCATTTTTATGAAGCTCTGTGAGCGTGTCAAACGTGTACGTGTAACTTTTTCTGTTACATTCAATATCGCTTACTTCAAAGCCTTCATAGCCCGAAACAGCAACACGTACCATAGCAAGCCTGTCTTTTGACGGAGTTACTCTTCTTGCTATCTTATGAGGCGGTTCCCCCGTAGGAATAAAAATAATCCTGTCGAAGTTAAAAGCCTTTTTAATTTTGACGGCGGAGAGCAAATGTCCTTTATGAATAGGATCAAACGTCCCGCCAAAAATTCCCGTACGCATTTCTGCTACCTCCGTAAAAATTAAAATCCCGTGCTTTGTATCAGCACGGGATTTTAGGAATGTACATATATCCGCGTTATTTGCGCGGAACTTTCTTATCCATTGCTTTACCGTAGCTGTACCAGGAATTACGCAATTTATGACGCAAATCCACATCAAACACCCATTCAATAGCTTCATTAAGCTGTTTTCTCATATTCATATAAACAACCCTGTCAAAGCCATCTTGTTTTAAAAGTTCCTCCATCTCACCAAGCCAAGTAAGTACATGGTCTATGCCTGTCGCATCCGGATCAACTTTTTTCTTCAAATGCATAACCACAAGCTTAACTGATTTCTTTTGCAAATCAGCATCAGTTAACTCTTTTTTTCTCTTTTTATCTTTTGCTTCGGCAATTTTTTCGGTAATGCCATCCGCACCACCAGTTTTCATGGCAGTACCTCCGTTTCTTATTATTTTATTACTTTAATTGGAGTATACCACCCTTCGCGGGCAAAAGCAAATATTTTAATTTTTAAGACTAAAAAGCGGTGCAGGTATTCTGCCACCCCTATTTATAAATCTGCTGCAGTCATACTGTCTTACGGCCATTACCGGTCCGCTTCCAAGCAATCCTCCGAATTCAACTGTATCACCAACAACTTTGCCCGGAGCCGGTATGATTCTCACAGCCGTAGTTTTTGTATTAACCATTCCTATAGCAGTCTCATCAGCAATAATTGCTGAAATTGTAGCCGCATCGGTATTTCCCGGTACAACTATCATATCAAGACCCACGGAACACACACACGTCATTGCTTCTAATTTTTCAATACAAAGAGCTCCGCTTCTTACAGCTTCTATCATTCCCTCATCTTCACTGACAGGAATAAACGCACCGCTTAATCCTCCCACGTGAGAAGAAGCCATAACGCCGCCTTTCTTTACCGCATCATTAAGAAGTGCCAAAGCAGCCGTTGTTCCCGGTCCGCCGCAATGTTCAAGACCCATGCTCTCCAAAATCCTTGCAACGCTGTCGCCTACCGCGGGTGTGGGTGCCAAAGAAAGGTCTACTATGCCAAAAGGCACGTTAAGTCTCTCACTAGCCTCTTTTGCAACGAGCTGTCCCATTCTCGTTATTTTAAAAGCAGTTTTCTTTATAGTCTCCGCAAGTACAGTAAAATCGCTGTCCTTTACAGTATCTATGGCACATTTCACAACGCCGGGTCCGCTTACGCCGACGTTAATTACACACTCAGGTTCTCCCACTCCATGGAATGCTCCCGCCATAAACGGGTTGTCCTCCGGTGCATTTGCAAAAACAACAAGTCTTGCACAATCCGAACCTCCTGTGTCAGCAGAAAGCTCAGCCGCTTTCTTTATAAGAACACCCATATCTCTGACGGCATCCATATTTATACCGGCTTTGGTAGTACCTACATTGACGCTTGAGCAAACCTTGCTCGTGGCATGCAACGCATAAGGTATTGACTCTATGAGTTTTTTCTCGCTTTCGGTGTATCCCTTATGCACAAGTGCCGAGAAACCTCCAATGAAGTTTACTCCTACGGAATTCGCCGCTCTTTCAAGAGTTTGTGCAATCTTAACACAACCGTCAACATCAGTATTTGAAATAAGACCTATGGGTGTAACCGAAATTCTCTTGTTAACTATCGGAATACCGTATTCGTTCTCAATATCGCAGGCAGTTTTAACGAGATTACCTGCTCTTGTTGTTATTTTATCGTAAATCTTGCGGCATTTGACATCAATATCGTCAGAAGCACAATCGAGCAAATTTATACCCATTGTGACCGTACGTATGTCTAAATGCTCTTTCTGTATCATTCTGATTGTTTGAGCAATCTCATCTGCAGGTATGAACATTTTTACACCGCCTTATTAAATTTTATGCATTGAATTGAATATATCAACGTGCTGCAGTTGCATCTGCAAGCCCATTTCCGCACCGAGATTTTTAAAGTAAGCAGCAAGCTCGCTGAAACTCTCTGTAGCGCCACTGACGTCAACAAGCATAACCATCGTAAATATATCATCCATTGTTGTTTGACTGATATCTAATATATTAACATTAACTTTTGCAAAATAACCTGAAACCGCAGCTATAATACCTACGCGGTCACAACCTATAACTGATAAAACAGCCTTTACCATATTCGCACTCTCCTTCATTTTGTAAATCCTTTAAACGTGTAACCTTGTGACATTGCCCACTCCACGAAGCTTGAAACCTGTGTAACGAGATTATCTGAAATCTCACTTGACTGGAACTGAACTCCGTTGTATACCTGTGCACGTGAGCCGGCATCGGTTACAAAGTTACAAAGCTTAAACGTGACGGTATAATCCATAAGAGTCGCAAGTCTTGCATTACGTTGTGAAATAAAGTCAGGAGAATAGAATTGAATTTTTGCGTTTTCTCCCACAATAGCCTGCAAGCGTTTCTCCATATTGACGAGCGAATCACGCAAAGCACCTGCCGATACTGCAAGCTGGTCAATTGATTTATCTCCTCTGGAACCTATCGTGTGCCCTTCGTTATAGATTTTCTTTATTGTATCTGCGTTGGCTTCTTCATTAAGATACATTGAAGAAACGTAGAACGTGAACTTAATATTCTTATTTTTTGCAAGCTCAAGCAACTTTTCAACTCGCGGGTTCACATCAGAATAATGGAGCAAAAATGCCAAATAAATGTCATTTGAGCCGGAACCGGGGTTAGAAAGTAAGTACGTGCATTGCTCAAGTGCTGTTTTGGTTGCCGCACTTGAGAACTCTTTTGTATCAGGCGATACACTGAGATTAAGGTTATCATTTGCAAGTCCGTTAAGCTGTGTAAGGTCTATTTCGCTTGCAGGAGTCTTTGTAGGCTCCGCTGTGGATATCGGACCCGTTGTAGCGCCACCTGTCGGTAAAGCTGTATTGCCCGGCGCAGAAGTTTTATTTATGCTGATAGTAGCATCCGGATCAGGCACATCTTCGCTTTTATCGCTGCACGCTCCTACCCAAATAAAAAGACTTACTGCAATAAATAATATAATCAATGTAATTAATTGGCTTTTTTTCATTTGTTTTTGCACCTCGCTGTGAGTGTTAAAAATACCCTTTAATCTTACCAAATCATCGTCTTTTTTGCAAGACGGAATAATCTCGCTCGCCGCACTTGTCTGCGATTAAATATTTATAATAATCTCAGTTAAAAGTTTACTGAAATTCGCCTCTGCTTTGTCTGCAATCTCTTTAACTTCGCTATGAGAGAGCTTTTGATTCAATATTCCCGCAGCCATATTTGTAATACAGCTTATGCCGCCAACTTCGATACCTGCATGATGTGCCGCTATTGCTTCTATAACCGTACTCATGCCTACTGCATCCGCTCCGAGAGAACGCATCATTCGGATCTCAGCAGGCGTTTCGTACTGAGGTCCCGGCGCTTGAAGATATACTCCGCTTTTAACAGCAACGCCTATTTTCAGAGAAGCCTCTTTAACAGCTTTTTGGATTCTCAATGAGTAAACCTCAGACATATCCGGAAATCTTGTGCCAAATTGCTCCATGTTATCGCCCTCAAGAGGTGACTGCACAAAGCTTGAAATATGGTCTGTTATGAGCATAAAATCGCCCGGTGCAAAGCTCAAATTCACACCTCCTGCTGCATTTGTGAGTATCAGCTTTTTAACCCCAAGCAAGCTTGCAATTCTTATCGGCATAACCGCATCACAAGGCCGGTATCCTTCGTATAAATGAATTCTGCCTTGCATAAACATAACGCAAGCTTCTCCCACGTATCCGAAAACAAACTTACCGGCGTGGCCGCTTACGGTCGACACGGGCATATCAGGGATTTGCGAATACGGTATCTCGCATACTTTAAGCACACTTTCACTCTGTGCGAAATGGCCAAGTCCGGAGCCCAAAACCACCATAATCTCAGGGGCAAAATCTCGTATTTTTTCCCTTATGAACTGCGCGGCATTTTCTATGCGCGCATATTCTTTTTTTGAATCATCCATTTTATTCACCTGCAATACTGATATTTTCAATTTAACTGCAAACGGACCTTCGTAGCTGTCATCCTTGTATCTTTCTTTCGAAAAAACCATAGTTTTTTGCACGTCAAAAATACTGCCGTTTATTGAGCCGCCCGTAAATTTCTTCACAACTGTCTCGCCGTCTTTTTCCTCAAAAAGATATGCGAGTCTTATTTCTCCTCCGAATTGTCCTGTGTAAGAATCCATTTGGAAATCAGAAAACACCGATACGTAGAGCGCACCGTTTTTCATTTCGTCAAAGTTTTCGCTTCCGCAATTACATTCAAATGCGCCGTAATCTCCCGTTGCATCAATTCCAAGATAATCCGCAAAACGTTTCCCGCAATGTATCGTTTTCAGCACTCCGTTTTCTGCCATAATGCGGTCTTTCATTGCCATTCCTTCTGCGCTGTACGGTTGCGTTGCTTTTAGCGTAATATTCACACGTTCACCTTGTATTTCTTCTTCATTTCCTTGAATAAAGCAGCCTTCTTTAAACGTTGAATACCCCGCGTAAACCATGGCTCCCCGGGAACGTTCCGTATAATAACGCAAAACCATGGCAAGATTTTCGCCGGTGAGTATAACGTCGTATTTGCCTGCGGATGCCGCCTTGGTTGCCTCCGCCCTGTCGTACGCGGTAGCGAGCGCCGTGGATACTTTCGCCTTAAGTTGGTCTCTGTCAGGGTCATTGTACGAAAAGGCAGTGTGTATCTCTACATCTTGTGTTTCTGTAATTGCTTGTGTCACAAATTCCCCGTTAAAATTATAAACGTTGAATTCTGCGTCTATGCCGCGGGAGTTTATTACTCTTGCAATTTTTTGTGTTGCAAAGACTTCTGCTGAGTTTATGAAGCTTTTTTTACTTTCTTCATCTGCTTCAAAAATCGCTTTTGCAAGCTCAAATGCAGATACTTTCAAGTCGTATTCTTTCTTGTTTTCCTGCGGCAGAGTTGTGCTTGGCTCAGGCAATTCATAAAATCTGTTTTTTACAAAGGATGCTGCATAATATGCGTCTTGAAGTGCCCTTGTAATTTCTTCGTCTGTCATATCCGGGAACACCATCGTAACGGCATGCCCACGCATTTTCGTATCATTATGCAAAAAGTCTCTGTACACTGTAACCGAATACTCGGTGACGTCAGTACTTCTTATCATATCCATCTGTTTTTTTATAAAAAATAATTCTACAGATTTACTTTGTGTGCAATTTATCCTATACGTGTCTATGTTATTTTCTTTTAATGCTTTAATAATTTTAGTTATCATGGTTTGCGGTCTCCTTTCAGCCCAATCTTATACGTGCTTTTATATACGGGCCGCCGTCCGAAACTTTTACCCACTCTTTGTATCCCTTGCCACAATATCCGCTGCCGCTTAATTGGACTTTATCAGACACCATTGTTATTGATTTAAGCAAGTCCGGCACGTAACCTGTCAATATAATCGGTGAGAATATTTTGCCTGTAAGCTTGCCGTCTTTTATTTCTTTTGCAACGTTTACCATACATTGAATTCCCCAGTTTTTTGGGTCTTCCATACCGCTGCTGGCATTTTCAAGTAAAAAGCCGTATTTTATTGATGCTATCATGTCCTCAGGCTTGTCTGTGCCTGCTTCAAAGAACGTGTTTGTCATTCTCGTATACGCTTTTCGCTTGTAGCTTTCGCGTCTGCCGTTACCTGTAGGCGTTGTTTTCGTCTGGCACGCGCTCCTCAAATCGCTTATGCCTCTTTTAAGAATACCTTTTTCTATTATTACCGTGTCTGTTGCATCAACACCCTCATCATCAAAGAAGTACGTGGCTGTCTGCTCGGCCGCCCTTGCACCGTCGTGCATGGTAACTAACGGCGATGCCACATATTTGCCCACGTATTCTTCTGCAAGCGCTCTTTTTTTAACAAACATGTCCATCTCTACTCCGTGACCGAATGCTTCATGAACGATTATACCCGTTACGTCAGGTGCGCAGATACATTCATATTCACCCGGTTCAATCTGCTTACTGTCAAGCAATGCCACCACGCTGTCTGCTATGCTTTGGCAGTCATTTTCCATTTCACGCAAAACCTCTGCGCCGCCTAAATTTGAGTAGGTCTTGTAATAGTCTTTTATCTCGTCTCCTCTTGACGCCATAACGCTTATAAAGCCTGTCATCCAGAGCACTCTTTGCTCTTTTTGAACAAGCTGCCCTCCTGCCTTTTTGACGAAAAGCTTCGCAGTATCCGCATACGTACAGAATACGTTACAATCCATAAGCCGCTCGTCGCAGGCTAACGTCTTGTTTCTTACTTTTTCAAGGCAGTTTAATATGCCTTCATCGCCCACTTCCGTCGGATGAATCTCATACTTAGTGAAATACGCGCCGTCATTTTCGTTTTCTACGGAAATCCTTTCGCACGCCGTGGCGTTATCGTTTAAAGATATCAACTCTTGTAAATTTTGGCTGATTTTATCAAAATCTTCACTGTTTAACGTATTACATGAATGCTCTGCCCACTTATTTCCTTGTGTAACTCTTATCATAAAACCTCTTGTGCAAAGCATAGGGTCGTCTGACACATTCATTCCGGTTTTTGATATGCTGTATCTTTTGCCTGTCGCATTAACTGCGAGCACTGAGGCTTCCTCGAAGCCTTTATCGTACAAATACTCGACAAGCGAAATAATTTCATTCGATTTCACATCCATCTAAAACCATACCTCTTTCCTACGGAATATATCCTTATTATTATATAACAAAGTATACTTTTATTCAAACCGGCAATCGCCAAAAGCTAAAACAAAATTGACATCCATATATTGATATGCTACACTAACCCCGGTGTTTTTATGAAGCAGATTTTAGTATACGGATTTTCAAATAATCCGGGTGGAATTGAAACTTATTTATTGAATTTACTCACGTTACTCAAAGGGCAGATACAGTTTGATTTCGTGTCTGATTTTGGCGACGTTGCTCATAGAGACATTCTTGAAAATGCGGGTTCTCGCATATATTTCATTCCTCCCAAGGGCAAGGGACTTTGGGCTCATCTTAAAGCATTTCGTAAAATTTTAAAAGAACACCAAGAATACGAATATATTTATTTCAATATATTGGATGCCGGGGCGGCGCTGACACAGCTCGTTCCATTTTTTATGGGACGAAAAGTCATTACACACAGCCACAACGGAGGTACGGACAAGCCAAGACTTCATAAAATCTGCAAACCTCTTTTGAAAATCACAAAAGGTAAAAAGGCGGCGTGCTCTGCCCTTGCAGCAAAGTACATGTTCGGCAACACAAAAAACGTCACAATAATACCAAATGCCATAGATGCAAACAAATTTACTTTTGATAAAGAAGCGAGAAAAGCAAAGCGTGCAGAGCTTGGCGTAGACGATAAACAATGCGTTATCTGCCACATCGGTCGCCTCACTTATCAGAAAAACCCCTTCGGAATGCTTGATATATTTAAAACAGTTTTGCAAAAGTTACCGGATGCAGTGCTCGTTTCAATAGGAACCGGAGATATAGATGATGAAGTAAAAGAGTATGCAAAAAAATCAGACATATACGAGAATACTTTGTTTTTAGGTAAAAGAAATGACATCCCTGAGCTATTAAGTGCTGCAGATGTTTTCTTCTTGCCTTCTTTTTATGAAGGTCTGCCAATCGTTGCAATTGAAGCTCAGGCTGCAGGTTTGCATTTGGTTTTAAGTGATACAATAACAAAGGAAACAGATATAACAGGAAATATAAAATTTTTGTCTCTTGATGAAGACAAAGAAACATGGGCAGAGTCTCTTATTGAAGCTGCAGGTAAAGAAAGGGAAATTTCTGTGATGCATAGAATTTCCGAAGCAGAATACAATACAAGCTGTGCAGAAAAGACAACAAAAAAACTCATCGAGCTTTTCGGTGGAGTAACGGGGAGAAATATATGAATACACTTCCAAATTCAAAATTCTTTGATAATAAATCGGTTGATATAACAGAAATGTTGTTTAAAATCATTTTTTTATTTTATGCTGCTTTAAGCTATTGCAGCGTTACATACGGGCACGCTGTGATTTCCGTACTGATGTGGATAACCGCCGCGCTTGGTGCGATTGTACTTTTGCAGCGAATTGTTTTGTATAAAGAACATAAGGGCATGCCGATGATTCTACCCTGCATTGCTATTATTCTTTGTATGGGTGTTTCGATTTTGGTGAATTTTTCTTATGATTTAAAGCTTAATGTTGTACTTCTCGGGTATTTTGCTTTTTATTTGTTTATTTGTTTTACTCATAATCAAAACAAGACAGCAGAAAAGTTAAAAAGCGAAATGCATTTTTACTCTTGGGTATTTATTATTTATACCACGATAGCAATAATAGCAAGCTTTGTGGTTATGTTTGCAGGTTTCAGCAGCATTCGCCACGTTAATGCTGATAATTTTGAAGTCGTTACAGGTTTTAAATTCGGAAGGCTTTGGGGCATTTTCCTGGGGCCCAACGGAGGGGCTATTGTTTCTCTTGTGAGCATAGCAATGATGTTTGGCTTTATATTGAAAAACAAGAAATTCCTTTTTAGGTTTTTGATATCCGTAAACATAATTCTTCACATGTTATACATTACTTTTTCAGACTCAAGAACAGCGCTTGTGTGTATAATAGCTGTGCCTGTTTTGACAGCGCTAATATATGCGATGGGGTCTGACAAGCAGAAAAAGCTGCGCTTTGTGAAACCTGTTTTGGTATCAATTTTAGCGACAGTATTGTGTGTTACTTTCGTATATTCTTCAAAGCATTTATACAACTACGTTATAACGAGAATCAACGCATCGTCTCAGGGCTCTGCTGACGGAGAACAAGATCCGACAGATCTGGACGCTATTGACAGAGGATATAATTTGGAGGATGACTACAGCAACAGACGTTTTGACTTATGGAAAAGCGGATTTGAAGTTTTTAAAGACAGTTTTAAAAACATAACCATCGGCACTACTTATTATGGCATGAGGTTGTATTCATACGAGCATTTGCCGGACACGTATCTCGTTAATAATTCTCAAACAGATTTTGCTAATTTTCACAATGAATTTATAAACGTGCTTGTCGCACAGGGAGTTTTAGGTTTTGCTGCAGTTATATGGCTTATGGCGGCAATTATCATTTTTGTGATAAAGAATATAAAAAATCTCGATTCTTCCAGCCTGCCGGAATTCACAACAGCAGTGGCGATAATTTTGCTTTCCGTATTGGCTTCAATGTTCATACCGGGTGTTTTCTACTTATTCTCCCCCAGCTCGATAATTTTCTGGATGTTTTTGGGCTATGCAGTTATGCTTTTAAAGAAAGGAACTAATCAAGAGGCTTAATATGAAACCGCAAATCGATATTGTTGTGCCATGGGTGGACGGTAACGACACAAACTGGCAAAAAGAAAAATTTCAATATATGCAGGCAAACGACGGCGACCTTAGAGTAATCCGTTACAGAGATTGGGGTCTTATGAAATATTGGTTTCGCGGTGTTGAAAAATCGCTTCCATGGATTAATAAGATTCACTTTATAACATGGGGACATTTGCCTGATTTTTTGAACACAAACCATCCAAAGCTCAACATAGTAAGGCACAGCGATTATATTCCTTCTGAATATCTGCCGACTTTCAGTTCTCACGCTATAGAGCTTAATTTGCATAGACTTGAAGGATTATCCGAGCACTTTATTTACGCCAATGACGATACCTTCTTTATGCAGCCGTTGGATGAAAGCTTTTTCTTTTCTGAAGACGGTCTTCCCAAGGATGCTGCCATACAAAACGTTTTGCAATTCAGAGAGACAACGGGAATTGCACATATAACGGCAAACGACCTGACATACTTGAACATGAATTTCCGCAAACGCGACGTCATAAAGAAAAACAAGAAAAAGTGGTATTCTTTGTCATACGGCAAAAAAATGTTATACAACGTATATATGAAGCCTTTTCAAAACTTTACAGGCTTTGATGATTTTCACTTACCTGTTGCATTCAGAAAATCAACGTGGCGTGACGTATGGGATAAGTGCCATGATATTTTGGATTCTACGTGCACACATAAGTTCCGCTCCCACGAAGACGTCAACCAGTGGCTTATGAGGTATTGGCAATTTGCAGACGGAACGTTCTCGCCTACAAGCCCACGTCGCGGTGATTTCCTTGTAATAGGTGTTGATGACGAACGCATCAAGCAGATAATAACTAACGCATCCTCGCCCATGATTTGTTTAAGTGACGATTATGAGGACGTGGATTTTGAGAAGGAAAAAGAATTCATCACTGAGTGTTTTGAGTCCGTTTTCTCTGAAAAATCATCATTTGAGGTATAAAAAATGGGCATAAGATCAAAGCTGTCAAGTAAAAACGGGATATTGGCAAAAAACACGGGACTACTGTTTCTGCTGACAATTTCAAATTCAATATTTAATTTTATAACCATCCCATATCAAACGCGAGTTTTGGAGCCCTCTGTTTTCGGTGATATTACGGTTGCCATGTCTGCAATGACGTATTTTCAATTATTCACGGATTTTGGATTCTTATTGTCAGCCACAGAGGATATTTCAAAAGAAAGAGAAAACAACAGCAAGGTTTCTAAAATTTTCAGCTCCGTTATATACTGCAAGATTTTATTGGTAGCTGTTTCTTTCATAATTATTTTAATGCTTTGCCTTACAGTAAACCGTTTCAAGCAAGACGTACCGTTATTTATGCTTTATTGGGTTTCATACTCAATATATGCCTTTTTACCGGACTTCCTGTATAGAGGCATAGAGAAAATGACTGCCATAACAGTCCGCAGTGTACTCGTGAAAGCATTTACAACATGCTTAATTTTCGTACTGTTAAAAAAGCCTTCACAGTACTATATAATCCCGATACTTACGGGAATCGGCAACTTGGGGGCTGTCATACTCACGTACGTTCACGTGTATAAAATGGGCTACAGGCTTGTGCGTGTAAAGCTTAAAGAAAATTTGCAAACGTTTAAGCGTTCGTCATTCTTCTTCTTCTCACGAATTGCATCGTCTGTTTTTACTGCCACAAACACACTTATTCTCGGCATTAAATTCGGCAAAAAATCCGTTTTAGTGGGTCATTATTCTTCTGCAGAAAAAGCTATTACAATAGCAAAGCAGACAATAACGCCTGTTTCTGACAGTCTTTATCCATACATGGTGCGTAACAGAAACTTTAAAATGATAAAGAAGCTTCTTTTGATTGGTATGCCTGTTTTCTTCGTAGGATGCACTTTTGTAATGATAACGGCAAACGACCTTTGTGCTTTTGTTTTCGGTAAAGATTACTACGAAGCCGGCACGTATTTACGCCTGCTTGCTCCCACAGTATTTTTCTCATATCCCGGTACGCTTTTGGGTTTCCCCACACTTACGCCCATGGGCCTTGCAAAGCACGCTAATATTTCAACAATTATCGGTGCCGTGATTCAAGTTTCCGCGCTTGTGGTTATGCACTTCACAATCGGTATATCGGCAGTTGCTATGTGCATACTGACTTGTTGTACGGAAATATTCATGTGCGGCTACAGAGCTGTTGTGGTAATTACGCACAGAAAATTGCTCAGCTCACCCGACCAAACAACTTCGGCATAAACTTTTTGATTAAATATATTATTTTCGCTATCATACGACACGATAGATTCTTTTTATTTTTCAATTTTTTTGCCATTATACCTGACAAGCCGCCGCCTGACATGTACGGGCTTAAAAGTGCAAACAATTCGCTGTCAAAAACTTGCTGCAGGAATTCTTTACGTTGTTTGCCGTTCATTCCTGCCCTTTTGTCGTAATTTCTTTGCAGCGCTGAGAAGACATATCTGAAGTATCTTTGAGATATTAAATCAAGCACTTCGCCATTTAACATTCCCCACAGCTCAAATTGCTTGTATAATCTGTCAATTTTTACCATAATGTCGTTGTAATACGTCGCTATAAAACGGCTTGTCGTACTGCTTTCCACGCGCTTAATATAGTGATATGGCATAAAGTCCAGCACCTCGCACGTTTCAACGCTGTTAAAAAAATCTATATTAAAAATTATGTCCTCATTAAACTTCATTATCGGGAAAACAGCACCGCTTTTTTTAAGCGTTTGCGCGCTGTAGAGTTTATTCCAAGGATAACCGTACAAATTTATTCTTTCAAGCTCCGGTATATACGTTCTTACCTCCTCAGCGTTTTTGAACGTCTTCCTCTCCGGCAAAACTTCTACCGTGTTTATCAAATTTCCCTTTTTATCATAGTGCTCTTCTATTGCGCCGAATACAACAACGTCCAATTCCCGTCCGTTTTCGACGAAATATTGCTTTGCAGCCGCTACTGCCTTTTCTATTAAATCTTTATCGAATTCATCATCGCTGTCTAAGAATAGAATATATTCTCCTTGTGCAGCCTTCATTCCTTCGTTTCTTGCTATGCTTGCTCCGCAATTTTTTTCTAAGTGTATCACTTTTACTCTTGTATCACGAGCCGCTATTTTTTCACATATTTCTGCACTTCTGTCCGGCGAAAAATCATTTACAATTAAAAGCTCAAAATCTCCGAACGTCTGTTCTAAGACGGCTCCAACAGATTTTTCAATAAATTTTTCTGCCTTATATACAGGCATGATAATGCTCACAAAAGGGGTTGTAGACATACAAATTGCCTCCGGGAATTTTCTTACTTAAGGATATTAACACAAAAACTTTATTCTTTCAATAAATCGCGCAAAACCTGCGGCGTGCGGGAATTTTTCGTAGTGTAAAAACATATAAATGCAAGTGAGAACGCCAAAAGGAGGGCTTGCGAATGAATTTGAGGGAACTGCTGAGTTTTCGTCGTATTGGGAGAGGCGCACATAAGGAGCGCGACAGTGAGGATGTTAGTGCGCTGATGGCTGAGATTGATGACGTGAAAAAATTAATCGATACTGCCAGGTGTAATTTTAACAACGTAACGGATGCTGACAGTATCGATTATTATACTTACATTTTAAAGGCGTACCAAGTGCGGCACGATATGCTTATCAAGCAGTTAAAGGCGGAGCTTTCGTGATTTACAGCGGCCTGTTTCAACCTACTTGACATATGCTTATAAGTGACGAGAAGCCGTTGTACGATTCTTCGCACACGTAGCCGCCGCCGGGCGCGTGGATTATGTAATGCGTGTCGGAGATTTTTCCGAGGTAAATCATGGCGTGGCCTGATTTGTAGATTACGACAGGGGCTGTTGTGTTATTCAGCATTGATATTTTGTCATCAGTAGTCTTGTTTTCTACGTTCACGGCACTGCCTACAACTTTGTTTTGCTGGCTCGTGTTACGCGGAAATACGAAGCCGAACGTTTTGAACACACTTAAAACGAAACTCGAACAGTCAACGTTGCCGTGCATTCCGCCCCAACCGTATGGGGTGCCTGAATATTTGAAGGCTTGCACATAGAAGTTGCGGAGTGTGTATTGGGCGTATCCCACGCATGATGCGCTTACAGGTACGTCTGCTTCTACGGAATTCAACGTGCCGTCATTTGCTTTTGCAGGCAAAATAACGCGGTAATTGCCGCTTGCTGCCCTGTCCTGATTCGCCGAAAGCGGAAGCGCCGTTCCCATGTCGAGCTTTATGCCACCGACGTTGAGCTGTGCGTCTGTGATAACTGCAAAGTTTATTTCCTTTGTGGCATTTTCTGACATATTTAGTAATTTTGCATAAGTTTGCCAAATATGGTACGAATCGTCTGTTGCTATTGCTACGTTGTTTACATCAACCCAGCCTGTGTAATAGTATGATTGAATGAAATAAAATTTACCGTCGACGCTGGTGTGCAAAACGAGAACCGCGCTTGCCGCGGCAAGTTCTGTTTCTTGCATCCTGTCGTGGTCTTGCTTGTTTGAGTTGTTATAAAACTCTATGGCGGTGGGCAGCGCCCTTACGTCTGTGCGTTGCACAGTGACTGCTCTTTTTAAAGTTATTTCACCTGAAAGTGCGCTAACGTTTCTGTTGTTTTTTATTTCTTCATACTTTGCTTGTGAAATTGTATTGCCATTATTGTCGTATTTCGGCAAGCTTGGACCTGACGATGCTTCTATGAGTGCTTTTACTTCTGATGCCGGCATACTTGTTTTGTGATTTTCTATGTCTTTCAAAGCACTGCATTTTCCTCGTATTTGCTTATTTGCTTCTTGTATTTGGTCATACGTCAGCAAAACGGAAGTGGGGTTGCTTGCATTATCAATCCACTTTTGTGCATTTGCCGGTATTTTGTCAAAAGCTGTACTTTGAGGATAATTAACGACGCCTCCCGGTGTTTGTCCCGGAGTTTGTGCTATAGACGTTGCGTGTGCACCTGTGGCGGTGCTGTGTGATTCTGTAGAATGCGAATTGCCGCCTGCACATGATGCAAATGGCAACGTGCAAACGGCAAGTATTGTTGATAAAATCATTTTATTTAATCTGTTCATTTCTTACTTTATATCAATTCTCGGGAAAAGGACTTCGCCTTTTGATACTTCTGTTGCGTCCGGATACAATCCCCACTCGCCTGCTTTATCCCATGCGAGTATATCGTCTTTGCCTGTGAGACCGAGTTGTGCCTGTATTTTCTTTGGTGTCTCCGGCATGAAAGGTTCAATGAGTATCGATGCGATACGCAGTCCTTCAAGCAATGTATACATAACACCGGCGAGGCGTTTCTTATCGTCCGGATCTTCGCTTTTTGCGAGAACCCAAGGCGCTGTCTCGTCGATATATTTGTTCATTCTTGAAATGCCTTTCCATATTTCTGTCAATGCTGACGGGAATTGAAGTGCATCCATAAGCTCATCGATTTTTTGTGTATTTTCTGCAGTCAATGCCTTAATGTCTTCTACGGGTCCGCAGTCGAGTCTGTCTTCTGCCTGTGGCATTTTGCCTCCGAAATACTTTATTTGCATTGAAACTGTTCTTGACACTAAGTTACCGAGGTCGTTTGCAAGATCGGCATTGATGCGGTTTATAAGTGCTTCGTGTGTGAACTGTCCATCGGAGCCGAACGGTACTTCTCTCAAAAGGAAGTATCTTATGGCATCTGCGCCGTACATTTCGACGAGTTTCACGGGGTCAACAACATTTCCGACTGATTTTGACATTTTGCCACCGTCAATCAAAAGCCAACCGTGTCCGTAAACCTGCTCCGGAAGCGGCAAATCGAGCGCCATCAAAATTGCGGGCCATATAATAGTATGGAATCTCACAATTTCTTTTCCCACAAGGTGTACTTGCGCCGGCCAATATTTCTTATAGTCTGCCTCGTCGTCGCTGCCGTATCCCATTGCTGTTATATAGTTTGAAAGTGCATCTACCCATACGTAAACTACGTGTTTGTCATCGAAAGTAACTGGTATTCCCCAGTCAAAAGTCGTTCTTGATACGCACAAATCTTCGAGTCCGGGACGGAGGAAGTTATTGAGCATCTCGTTTTTACGCGATACGGGCTGTATGAAATCAGGATGACTTTCAATATATTCTATAAGTCTGTCCTGGTATTTTGACAATCTGAAGAAGTAGCTTTCTTCCTCTGCTTTTTCTACCGGTCTGCCACAATCGGGGCACTTGCCGTCTTTGAGCTGTGTCTCTGTCCAAAATGATTCACACGGTGTGCAATACCATCCTTCATAGCTGCTCTTATATATGTCTCCCTGGTCATATAACTGCTTGAATATTTTTTGTACTGCTGCTACGTGATAGTCGTCTGTTGTACGGATAAAGCGGTCGTTTGAAATATTCATGATCTTCCAAAGCTCTTTAATTCCTGCTACTATCTCGTCAACATATTGCTGAGGCGTTACACCTTTCGCTTCTGCTTTTCTCTGTATCTTAAGACCGTGTTCGTCTGTTCCTGTCAAGAACATAACGTCATATCCTTTTAGTCTTCTATATCTTGCTTCTGCATCCGCTGCCACTGTCGTATATGAGTGACCTATATGCAGATTATCACTTGGATAATAAATCGGTGTTGTTATATAATACGTGGGTTTTGACATAAAATCTCCTCCTTATCAAAACTTATCGTTAGATTATAGCACGGTTTGATTATATTTACAATCAAAATGAAAAATAGGATGGTGTCAAGTAAAAAATTTATGCGGAAATTTTGAAAAGCCGCATAAATTCCGTTCGACCCGGAGCTCAAATCGACTTCCACGGACAATAATTTATGCGGAAATTTTGAAAAGCCGCATAAATTCCGTTCGACCCGGAGCTCAAACCGACTTCCACGGACAATAATTTATGCGGAAATTTTAAAAAGCCGCATAAATTTCGTTCGACTCGGAGCTCAAACCGACTTCCACGGACAATAATTTATGCGGAAATTTTAAAAAGCCGCATAAATTCCGTTCGACCCGGAGCTCAAACCGACTTCCACGGACAATAATAAAAAATGTATAGATTTGTTAATTATGAAAATAATAACCACATGAAAGCGAGGAAGATTTATGTTTATACACGAGAAAAAGTTATTCCACCCGGTTGAAATCGAAAAGCCGAATCCGCAATATGCTGCATTACTTCAAGAGCAGTTGGGAGGAGGCAACGGCGAGCTGAAGGCAGCAATGCAATATATGTCCCAAAGTTTTCGAATCAAAGACTCTGAGATTAAGGATCTGTTTTTAGATATTGCTGCAGAAGAACTTGGTCATATGGAGATGGTTGCACAAACTATCAACCTTCTGAACGGTCATGATGTTGATGCCGCGAGTGTGTCTGCCGGAGAAATTCAAACTCACGTAATTTTAGGACTTAACCCCGGTTTAATTAATGCGTCGGGTTACTCTTGGACAGCCGACTATGTTACGGTAACAGGTGATCTTTGCGCCGACCTATTATCAAATATCGCATCTGAGCAGAGGGCAAAGGTTGTATATGAATATTTGTATCGACAGATTGAAGACAAAAAGGTTCGCGAAACCATCGATTTTCTTCTCAATAGAGAGGAAGCCCATAATGCAATGTTCAGAGAGGCATTTAACAAGGTGCAAAATTACGGATCCAACAAAGATTTTGGCACAACCAAGGCGGCTAAAATGTATTTTAGTATGTCTGAGCCATCTCCTTACGATAGCAGATTTACAAATCCAAATGTTAAACCTGTTTCATTTGAGCAATAATAATCTATGGAAAAATCACTTTGGCACAATGAAATAAAACTGCCCTCATTTCATTCACTTAAAGGTGATATAAAAACAGATGTGTTGATTGTTGGAGGCGGACTTTGCGGTTTACTTTGCGCTTATTATTTGAAAAAGGCGGGTATTGATTGCATCGTTGCAGAAAGCAATAAAATCGCCTCCGGCACAAGTGGTAATACTACAGCCAAAATCACATCCTTGCATGGCGCGATATATGGTGATTTAATTGAAAAATCAGGCATCGAAACCGCACAAAAATACTTTGACATCAACCAACAGGCCATAAAGGAATATGAAAAAATAGCAAAGTCTGCAGATTGCGATTTCAAAGAATCTACAGCTTACACATATTCCCTAAATGACAGTGAGAAAATTGAAAAGGAATACAATGCATTGTTAAAGCTTGGTGCGCCGATAAAACCGGACTCAAAAATATCTTTACCGTTTAAGGTATCTGCAATAGTTGGTCTGCAGGGTCAAGCAGAGTTTAACCCTTTGAAATTTATAAAATATATTGCAGAGGGTTTAGATATTTATGAAAACACAAGGATTTTAGAGGTTAATGATAATGTCGCATATTACAGCGGCGGCAAAATAATGGCACAAAAAATCATTATCGCAACTCATTTTCCTTTTATCAATAAGCACGGTTTTTATTTTTTGAAACAGTATCAATACCGTTCCTATGTTATCGCTCTTGAAAACGCACCCAATGTCGGCGGCATGTATGTTGACGAAGCAGATGGAGGGTTATCTTTCAGAAATTACGGTAATTTTCTTCTGTTAGGCGGTTGCGGTGCAAGAACAGGAAAACCATGCGGAAATTGGACGAAGCTTACAGAGTATAAGGAAAAATATTACCCAAACAGCAAAGAAAAATACAGATGGGCAACGCAAGACTGCATGAGCCTTGACAAAATCCCATTTATTGGTAAATATTCAGCAAAAAAGCCTGATTTACTTGTTGCCACCGGATTTAACAAATGGGGGATGACTTCTTCTATGGTGTCGGCTATGATTTTAACCGATATGATAAAAGGAACAAAAAACGAATATGCCGACATTTTCGACCCATCAAGAAGTATCTTGAAGCCACAACTTGCAATCAACTGCTTTGAAACGCTTGCAAACTATATCATTCCCACAACAAAACGCTGTCCGCATTTAGGCTGTGCTCTAAAATGGAATAAATATGAGCGCAGTTGGGATTGTTCCTGCCACGGCTCAAGATTTGAAAAACAAGGGAAGCTAATTAATAACCCCGCAAATAAAGATATGAAATAAAAGATAAATAAAAGATACACATATAATTTCCTTGCAATTTAAAGACAACAACTTTACAATATATGAAATATAAAGTTGTTGTCTTAGGAGGAATTATTATGAGTAAACAACCGAAAAAAAAGAACGGTTCAAGCGGACAAACTTTGCTTTTTATTATATCTTTTATAATAGGGGGTGTGGGTGGTTTTTTAGTAACACATTACTCTGAACAAATAACACAAGACAGCACTCTTGTTGAAACAGTATTAATTTATATGTTGGAAATTTCTGTGCTGATAATTGGGATATTCCTACAAGTTATAATACACGAGGCAGGTCACCTTATTTTCGGATTGCTTTCAGGATATAAATTCAGTTCATTTCGTATCGCTTCATTAATATTTGTAAAAGAAAACGATCAATTAAAAATAAAAAAGCTTAAAATCGCAGGCACCGGCGGGCAGTGCCTGATGACACCACCGGATTTAATTGATGGCAAAATGCCTGTTGTTTTGTACAATCTCGGTGGCTCAATACTTAATATAATTCTATCAACAATATTTGCGGTAATTTCGTTTTTTACAGCATCAATACCGCTTCTTTCTATGTCTATGTTAATTATTGCCGTTATCGGCGTAGCTTTTGCGTTAATAAATGGTGTACCGATGAGATTAGGACTTGTTGATAACGATGGATACAACGCTTTTTCCCTTACACGCAATCCCAAAGCCTTGAAAGCGTTTTGGATTAGCTTAAAAGCAAATGCTCAAATAGCCACAGGCGCGCGAATCAAAGACCTCCCTGCGGAATGGTTTGAGATGCCCGATTGTGAAGACTTGAAAAACAGCATGGTAGCAACTCAAGGTGCACTTTCGTGTAACTACCTGCTCGACACCAAGCGTTTCGTAGAAGCAAAAGAGCAAATATCATACTTGCTTAACGCAGAAAGCGGCATTGTAGGCTTAACCCGCAACGGATTGATTTGCGACCAAATATATTTGGAAATAATAACGGACAACCAACGCGAAGTAGTCGAAGCGTTACTCACAAAAGAACAAAAAAAGTTTATGAAACAAATGAATAATCATCCGAGCATAATTCGCACACAATTCGTCATATCATTGCTTTTTGACAAAGACAGCTCAAAAGCCGCCAAATTCAAGGAGCAATTTAATAAGGTAGCCAAATCTTACCCATATCATAGCGAGCTTCAATCCGAGCTCGAATTAATGGAATATGCAGAAAAACTTGCATTATAATTTTACGGGAGGAAACGCCTCTAATCTATGTATCGGTTGGCCAAGCTCCATAAATCTGTTCTCGTACTCGGTAATAACATTCGCAGACAGTATCTCCGCCGGCGTTTCGTCACTGTGAAGATTGTACGAAACGTTTTCAAGGCGCCACCCATTCTCCGTGAAACTTTCAACCGAAAAATCAAACAGCCCCCTATTGTCGGTTTTTTGCACAATACAGCCACCCGGCGCGAGAATCTTCGCATATTTTTCAAGATAAGTTTTATACGTCAACCTGTACTTAGCATGTTTATTGCGCGGCCACGGGTCGCTGAAATTCAAATAAATCCTGTCAACCTCGCCCTCCGCGAAATATTCGCAGAGAAAATCCGCATTGTTATTAATAAAAATTATATTCTTGTAATCCGCCGCCACAACTTTCTCCATAGCCGTCACGATAACGTTTTTCACGCACTCCATGGCAACAAACGAAACCTCCGGATTCTTCTGCGCCATTCCGGTAACGAACGCACCCTTGCCGCAGCCAATCTCCAAGTGAAGTGGCTTTTTTTCTTCTTCTACGGAAAGGAACGCACTCCGCCAGTTTCCCTTCATTATTGCCGGATCAGCAACTACAATACTGCTGCATTTTTCAAATCGTTCTTCCAAATGTTTTTTATTACGTGGACGCATGGCGTTAGACTCCTTATCGTTTGATTACGGATAGTATTGTATCACGAAAGCACAAAATGACAAAGCTGAAATTTAATAATTTTGTTATGTCAGTGGTTTTTCGTACATTACCACCAAATAAAAAAAATAATCTTTAAAAAAACACCAAATAGTGTTATCATAACAAAGATGAAATACATCAGGGAGGATTATTCATAGAATGGCAAGTGTAGCAAATACTTTTTGCACAGTATATAAAGATTCAATATTCACACATGAAATAAAATATATTACAACCGCTGTAAGATACCGGGGCAAATGGCTTTTTTTAAAGTCAGATAACGTTCCCGGCTACAGAATGATAAGCGGTGCTATCAAAAGATCAGAGACACCCGAACTGACAGTAAGACGCGAGTTGTATAACAAAGCCGGCATCGTAGCAGGAAGAATATACGAAGTTGCTACATATTCCCTTTCAACAGGGTACGGGAAGCCCTGCGGAACAGGGCGTAACGTTTCGTACGGCAAATTGTATTACACAGAGTGCGTATGCCTCGGCAAAATGCCACACGAGAGTTCACAAAAAGCCGAGCTTATAGAAGGCGACATTGCCGACTCTCATTTCACTAACCCTAATGCGTGCGGCCCGCTTATGAGAAAAATCAAAAGTTGGCTTGCTTCCGGCGAAGAAGAAAAAATTATGCCTTTTACTTTTGAAAAACTCTGCGGTGCAGTCACATATTGCAACGATAATGGCGTGAGAAAATACATATTAATAAAAAATCTTTCAGGTCATATAGGTTTTCCGAAAGGTCACGCCGAAAGCGGAGAGTCAGAGCTCGACACAGCAAAAAGAGAAGTCTTTGAAGAAACGGGGCTAAAGCCGCAAATAATGACGGAATTCCGTCACTGCTTTGGATATGCTGCCCCAGGCATGATGCTTTCAAACAACAGAAAGCCGTTGCTCCACAAAACAGCAGTATACTTTATTGCAAACTTTCCAACAGAAGATATCCCGAATATCAAAATACAGGAAGAAGAAGTGCTCAATTGGTGGTTCGTGCCATACCAGGAAGCAATCAGATTGCTCAACAAAAACACAGACAGACGTTTACTTGAGCTTGCCAACCGCTGGATTGAGCAAAACCAGAAATAATCAGGTAGCAAGTTTTCTCAACATTCTGTTTTCAAGCTTTTGAGCAGTTTTTACATCAAAACTGCCTTCATCCAAAGTTTTACCGTAAAAATAGGCTTCGAAAATTTTGCCCGCCATAGGAATCGAGTTTCCGCCCGCCGCGCCATGCTCAACAACTATTGAGACTGCGATTTCAGGGTCATTTGCAGGTGCATAACAAATAAATACGGAGTGTGAACTTTGTCCGAATGCCTCAAGGCCCGTCTCCGGCGTACCCGTTTTAGCCGCAACAAAGCCTGTCGGGAAAGCCGAAAAAGCTCTCGTTGCAAGGCCACTGCCCTTTACCATCTCCACCATTCCCTCTTTCACGGTGTCAAGCACGTATTGCGACGCCGCTACTATCGTGGGATTATCATTTTTATTCGAGTTATCCAACACAACGCTACCTGTTGACGTCTTTACAGAGCCAATAAGATACGGAACGTTTAGTCGCCCGCCATTACCGAGTGCAGCAGCATATCTTGCAAGCTGCATAGGTGTAAAGAGAGTATAAAGCTGACCTATTGAAGTCTGTGCAGTATCAGAATCTGTCCATTTATGATAAATATCTGTTTCTTTGAGATTCATCGTTTCTTCATTGCTTCTGTAGCCGGCATACTCGTTGATTTCTATGCCCGTCTTCTCTCCGAGGCCAAATTGCTTTGCCCAATAATCTATTGTTTCAACGCCCGTTTCAACACCGATTTGCTGGAAATAAACGTTACATGACTTTGCAATGGCAGTTTTCAACGAAATATTGCTGTGGTAACCCATGCAGGCGTGTGAATGGTTGTTAATGATGAGATAACCGTTACATTTTATTTGTCGCGATGAGGTTGTCTTGCCGCTTTCCAAAGCCGCAATGGCAGTTATAGGTTTAAAAGTAGAGCCTACGGGATATAAACCCTGTGTGGCCCTGTTAAGGCTGGGAGACGTCGGGTCTGTAAAAAGATTTGTAATCGCCTGCTGTGCTTCCTTGTCAGAAGACGGTCTGAGGAAAATGCTATTATCATAATTAGGATAGTTTGCCTCTGCAAGCACCTCTCCTGTTTTTGCATTAAGTACGACGATAGAGCCTGCCTCAGCATCACCGAAATTTTTAATATTATCCTTTTGCGCTCTTATGTCTGCAATTCCTTCTTCAAGAATTTTAACGCACTTTTGCTGGAAAGCATAATCAATTGTCAGGTATACGTCATTTCCCGGCACAGGACTTGTGTATGAATACTCACGAACGACACCTTCATCATCAAGATATACTTCTTTTATGCCGTCAACACCTCTTAAATATCCCTCTGCCACCTGTTCTATGCCGATTTTTCCTATAATGGACGTGTTGGAATATCCTTGATCTTTCATTGCGGCATATTCTTCTTCGCTTATCGCTCTGACGTATCCTAAAATATGGCTTGCTTCTTCGGCATCAATATATTCACGAAAATACGTTTCTTCGGTCGTAATGCCGGGAAAATCCATATAACGAGCTTCTATTTCCTGTACTGTTTCATCACAACAGTCAGAAG
>JAGAQK010000160.1 GCA_017622825.1 Clostridia bacterium
CGATATAGAAGCCATAAGAGCAACTCTGTATACCGTCTATGTATATAAAGAAGAAAATGGCAAAAAAATAATTCGCAACGGTACTCTTGCTGATATTATTGACTACAAGTCGGATGCTGAAAATTATTCAACAATTTATTTGTATGATCAAGGTGGAGATCCTTCAAGAGGTGTGATTGTTGTTTATAAACAGAGTGGTGAAAAATATGAAAATTAATGTTGATTTTGAAAAAAAGATTGGCAAAATTAAGCCTATGCATTGTGTCGGAAATGCGCCTATTATGGGTGATAATAATATGCTGTTTCACTATTTGGGAGAGGCCGGCATTCCCTATTCGAGATTGCATGACACGGGTGGAGCTTACGGCGGCGGGTGTTTTGTAGATATTGCAAACATTTTCAGAAATTTTGATGCTGATGCCAAAGATCCTGCTTCGTATGATTTTGCTTTTACAGATTGGCTAATTAGTGAGCTTGACAAGCAAGGTGTGAAAACGTTTTACAGGTTAGGTTCGTCAATTGAATGTGAACATCATATTAATGCGTACAATATATTCCCGCCTAAGGATTACCAAAAATGGGCTGAAATCTGTGCCGGTATTATACGACATTATAATGAAGGTTGGGCAAATGGCTTTCATTATAATATTGAATTTTGGGAAATTTGGAACGAGCCTGATAATGAGCCTGTAATTGACGATAATCCCTTGTGGAAAGGTACAAAGGAAGATTATTTCAGGTTATATGAGATCACCTCAAATTATTTAAAAAAGGAATTTCCAAGCATTAAAGTCGGCGGTTATGCAAGCTGCGGATTCTACGGGATTTCCGAATCCGCATTTTCTGCTAACGCTAATTCTTCCCATCGTGTTGAATACTTTTTGGAGTTTTTCCATGATTTTCTCAAGTACATTTCATCGTCAGAGCATAAGTCCCCTCTTGACTTTTTCTCATGGCATAGTTATTTGACTATCGACAAAAATAGAGAATACGCTGCCTATGCTCGTGAGCAGCTTGACTTATACGGTTTTAAAGATACTCTTAATATTTTGAACGAATGGAATATGGGCCCGGATATACGTGGCACTGTAAAGGATGCTTCCTATATTTCGGGTATGATCTGCGCTATGCAAAACACTTCTTTAGATATGCTGATGTATTACGATGCACAAGTACATGCATCATACGGCGGTATTTTTGATCCTGTTCACAAGACAGTATTTAAGTCATATTATGCTTTTAAAGCTTTTAACGAGCTTTATGTTTTAGGAAATCAAATTGATTGTACAGCTCCTAACGACAAAGACATTATTACTCTGGCGGCTGCAAGTGATGATGCCAAAAAAGGCGCTGTTTTATTAACAAATATGTCTTCTGAACCAAAATGTATTTCATTTAATATGCCTTGTGATGTAAAAGGAATAGTTTGTATTGGTGTTGACAAAGATTTAAATTATACACCTGTCGAAAACTATCATATTTATACAAATGACATCACAATTAAAATGACGCCAAACAGTTTCTATTTGTTTAATTTTGAGTTATAATATAAAACAGTATATACAAGGAGCAATAAAATATGTTTAAAGGATTTTCCGATTATTTGAAATATAAAAAGCAAGAGAAAGCAGAATTTTTATCTATGCTTGACGAGCTTGTAAAAAACATCGTTACTGCAGAGCTCGAATTTAAAATTGTTTTTGAAGATAAAAATGCATACGTTGACGTCCGCAAAGTCAATGACTGGAAAAATAAGTTTTCTGCTACGCACGACAATGCTTCTTCTTACCTTAAAGGCGGCATGATTGAAAAAAAGAAGCTCCCCGGTAAATACGAGGCTCCTTTTAAGAGAATAGTCGATTTGTATTCTGTTATTGACAGTCATAGAAAAAAACACAATAAAGCAGTTGTAATGGTCGGCAAAGACGATGCAACAGCCGCATTTGAAAAAATTTGTCCGGGTTGCACTCCTACCGAAAAACAGCTTAATGCAATACTTGGAGATGACAAGAGAATTTTGTTTTCGGGTGCCCCTTCTACCGGAAAAACCACTGCGCTTCTTGCAAAATCAGAATTTCTTAAGTCTAAAGGAAATAATGTATTACTTCTAAACGGCGGTAAACTTGATGATTTCACTGCTATTTCGTACGAAATATTAAAAAAAGCCGGCGAAAATGCCACCAAAACGCCTTGTGAGGATATGACAACGTTAATTAAAAATTTTATAAATAATAAGCTGAGCGATTCTTCATACAGAGGTCGCCTGATTGATTATTATTTTAATTTTCACTCTGCAGGCAAGAGTGTTTTTGACTTTGATACTGCAAAGGATTATGAGAAATATATTTCTCTTTATCAGCCGATTACGCTTAATGGCGAGAAAGTCAAATCATACGAAGAGCTTGCTGTTGCAAACTTCTTATTTTCAATCGGTGTAAATTATGATTATAACGCACCCTTTGCCAAGGATTGTAACCTCCAAGGAGCACGTTCTCGTTATAAACCCGACTTTACATTGCCCGATTATAATATTTGCATTAATATTTATGAAAAAAATGCTGACGGTAACGCTTTTTTTGAAGATAATGGTATTACCTCCGTAGACGGTCTTGGCAACTCTACTGATTTTCTTAATAACAGAATACTCGAAATACGCGAGTTACATTCTAAAGCCGAAATACCTCTTATCGAGTGCTACACATACGAAAAGGAAGCCGGTAACATGTTATCTCGCCTGCAAAATTCTCTTTCTTCATACAAAGTGAAATTTAATATAAAAACGGATGACGAGCTTTTAAAATGCATTCTTGAAAGAGATAAGAATTTTATTGATATTATTGCAGAAAGCATTAAGCTGAGTATAGAAACAATTCTTGCAACAGGTGAAAATGAGGAAACAATTCTTACTTTGAGCCGTACAAAGAGCAAAGCATCTGCTATTTTATACAAAAGAAGAGAACGTATGCTTTCTCTAATATTACCATTCTTTAACTATTATAAAGATGTTGTTAAATGGGATGATTTCAGCATCATACGTCACGCTGCAAACAAGCTGACAACCACTGACATTCCGTTTGATTATAACTATATTCTCGTTGATGATGCTGAAAATCTCAATGCCGCTTCTGCCCTTTTACTTTCTAAAATTGTAGAGAAATATGATTGCAAAATAGTTTTCGCGGGATGCGACTGGACTTCCGCAGTCGGCATTGCCGGTATTGATCCTGTATATTTACGTGATTTTGGCAGGTTTTTCCCCGGATATGATGAAGTAACATTTGATAAGGTTATGGACTTACCGTATTCAATTTACTCTGCAATGGTTGATTTTGCGTTAAATGACAGTGGTAATTATGAATATAATCCTACCTTAAATAAAAATTACAATGGCTCCGCGTCAGGTAAAATTGAAAAAACAACAAAAAGCCTCCAAGACGTCATTGAAGCAATTCCGGCAGATAAAACCATCCTTGTTTTATACCGTTATGAGCACGAGTTTGCTTCTTTAAAAAATATTAGTACAGCTAATAAAAACATCAAGTATAGCTCAATTTTTGATTCGTGTGGCAAATATGACGTTGTTATTTGGACATCTACAAAGTATACGGATTTTGGTTTTCCTGATGAGCGCATATGCCTTAATAACATTTCCGATTTAATTCTCAGACGTCCGGATACTTATTTCTTTATCGGAGAAAGAAATCTTCTCTGTAAAGCAGTGTCGCATACTAAAGACCGTTTTATCTTCGTATGCGACAACTTTGATGTTTCAGATTATATTATTGAAATTACAGAAGATTAAAGCTTATTGCGCTGTATCTTACCGCTTATCGTCTTAGGCAGCTCCGTTTTAAATTCTACTATTCTTGGATATTTATAAGGAGCTGTTTTTTCTTTAACGTAGTTTTGGATTTCTTTTTTAAGCTCTTCTGTACCGACTGTGCCTTTTGTAAGAACAATGCTTGCTTTTACAACCTGACCGCGTATTTCATCAGGAGCGGCCGAAACACCACATTCAAGTACATAAGGTAGCTCCATTATTACACTTTCTATTTCGAAAGGTCCTATACGGTAGCCTGATGATTTAATTACATCGTCTGCACGACCAACATACCAGTAGAAACCGTCAACATCTTTCCAAGCGAGGTCTCCCGTGTGGTACATACCGTCATGCCATACTTCTTTTGTTTTTTCTTCATTAAGATAATATCCCATAAAGAGTCCGCAAGGCACTTCTTTGTCAGTACGCACAACGATCTCACCGGTCTCGCCGCAAGGAACAGGATTTCCGTCTTTATCTACCAAATCGATATCATAAAGCGGTATAGGTTTACCCATTGAACCAAGTTTATAAGTGTCGCCAACCAGGTTACCTATAGTAAGCGTTGTTTCTGTCTGTCCAAAGCCTTCCATTACTTTGAGTCCCGTCATTTTTTCAACTTGCTTGAATACTTCCGGGTTCAATGCCTCGCCTGCTGTTGTTGCTTTCATTACTGAAGACATATCGTATTTTGATATATCTTCTTTTATCATCATGCGGTACATTGTTGGAGGCGCACAGAACGTTGTGATGCCGTATTGCGCAAAGAGCGGTAGTATATCTGCTGCATCGAAACGTTTGAAGTCATACACAAATACTGATCCTTCACAAAGCCATTGTCCATAAAGCTTTCCCCATAAAGCTTTTCCCCAACCTGTGTCTGATATTGTGAAATGAAGTTTTCCTGTTTGAACACAATGCCAATATTTTGCTGTGATGTAATGTCCGAACGGATATCTGTAATCATGAAGTGCTATTTTAGGATAGCCTGTTGTTCCTGATGTGAAGAACATAAGCATTGGGTCTTTACCGCAGGGTGAATTTTCCTTTCTCTCATATTTACCGGAAAAACGAACATATTCACTATTAAAATCGTGCCAACCATCACGGGTAGAGTTTACAAGTATTCTTAATTTAACTCCCGGACATTTCTCGCATGCTTTGTCTATCTCTTCTTCAAGCACAGGATCATGAGCACAAAGAATTGCGCTTACTCCGGCAGCATCAAATCTGTATGTCAAATCATGCTCTTTTAAAAGATTTGTTGCCGGTATTGCAATTGCACCAATCTTATGAAGAGCAAGTATAGAAAACCAGAATTGGTACGTTCTTCTCAATATAAGCATTACTCTATCGCCACGTTTAATTCCAAGTGACTCAAAGTAATTCGCGCACTGTGCAGATGCTCTTTTGATATCAGCAAACGTAAACTTATGCTCAACCTTATCGGCATCAAGATGTATCATTGCAATTTCATTAGGTTTCTTTTCTGCAAGACCATCAACTATATCAAAAGCAAAATTAAATTTATCTTCATCTACAAAAGAAATCTTTTTAAGCAATCCATTTTCGTCTTCTTGTGTCTTGATGAATTTTTCAGCAAGAAGAGAATCTGTTTTTGCTGCTTTTACAATTGTGTTTGTGGTTTTTTCTACACTCACAGCACTGTCACCGGAGAATACAACTGCAACAAATTGGCATTCACTGCCGTCAACAGCAATCATTCCGTGTGGCGTTGAGCTGTTATAGTAAATCGAGTCTCCTTCTTCAAGTATTTCTGTGTTTTCTCCTACTTGAACTTTCAATTTTCCCTTTATAACATAATCGAACTCTTGACCGGAGTGTGTAGAGAGGTGTATCGGCTCGTTTTGTTGTTTTGCAGAATACTCGTAAGTTACAAAGTATGGTTCTGCTAATTTCGAACGAAACATTGGTGCAAGACTTTTAATGTCGATGCCTTCTTCACGTGCGGTCGGTGTACCTTTTCCTTTACGTGTCACGTTATACGAAACGAGCTTAGCTGACGAACCCTCAAGCAAAACTTTAATATCAAGTCCAAATGTTAATGAGCATTTATGCAAGAATGAGAAAGGTAAATCTTTTTGGACATTCTCATATGCAATATACTCATCTGTTGATACTTCTGTTTTCTTTGCCATTTCTTCAACAGAATATCCCATAAGCTCTCGCATTTCGCGAATTCTCTGGCTGACTTCAGCCATCATGTTCATTGTTTTTTCTTCCATAACAATTTCTCCTATCTTTTGATAAAATTAATTGAATAAAAAAAGCTCGCCTCAAGATTTTCTTGAGACGAGCAACAATAACGTTTCCCGTGGTACCACTCAAATTGCATTTAAAATGCCACTCTGCAGACTCTAACAAGTCTTGTGCTTTAACGCAGCCATACGTGAATTCTTACTATATTATTGTAATTAATAATTCGGAACTCAAGCTCGGAAGTGATAGGTTTATCAAGATTTTGAAATATCGACTCTCAGCAAATGTCGATTCTCTGTGAATAACGAAATCTTAACCGTCTTCGTCATAGCTTTTCTTATTCAATTGCCGCAAGTATATCACTAGTTTTTGTGTAAGTCAATATATTTTTTTTAAAAAAAACAAAAAAAAATTGCATGTAAAAGTTTACAATAGTATAATGCACATATATATTATCAACACGAGGATTGTTTTGTATGAGTTATCAGAATAAAAAATTAATTTCAATTATTGTTCCTTGTTATTGTGAAGAAGAATCGCTTTCTGTTTTTTGGACAGAGATTAACAAAGTTACGCAAAATATGAATACTGTTGATTTTGAGTTTGTTTTTATTGATGATGGCTCTACAGACAACACTGTTAATATTTTAAGAGAACTATCGTTTAATGATTCAAGAGTACGCTATATTTCTTTTTCAAGAAATTTCGGCAAGGAGGCTGCTATGTATGCCGGTCTTAAGAACTCAAAGGGCGACTATGTTGCTATTATGGATGCTGATTTGCAGGATCCACCTTCCCTTTTACCTGAAATGCTTAATATAATCGAAAATGAAGACTATGATTGTGCTGCCACTCGTCGAGTTACGAGAAAAGGTGAACCACGTATAAGGTCCTTTTTTGCAAGAATGTTTTATAGAATCATAAACAAAATTAGTAAAGCTGATATTGTTGACGGCGCAAGAGACTACAGACTTATGAAGCGCAAAATGGTTGATGCCATACTGCAGGTTGGTGAATATAACAGATTTTCAAAAGGAATTTTCGGTTGGGTCGGTTTCAAGACGAAATGGCTTGAGTTTGAAAATAAAGAAAGAATTCACGGCGAGACGAAATGGAGTTTCCGTAAACTTTTAAAATATTCTCTTGATGGCATCGTTGCCTTTTCTTCTATGCCTCTATATATTTCTTCTGTTATGGGTCTTTTATTCTGCGTTATTGCCTTTTTTGCAATAATTTTCGTAATAGTAAGACAGCTCATATGGGGTGGTTCTGCTTACGGCTGGCCATCACTCGTATGTATTATTTTAATGCTTAGCGGCATACAACTTTTTGCAATCGGAATACTGGGACAGTATCTTTCAAAAACTTATCTTGAAGTCAAAAAAAGGCCTATTTATATAGTGAATGAAACAGAGCTTGACAATCCTCTCACAAGTGCTTCAAAATCCGATGGCGGTGCTGCCTCAAATGATACTGTTTTCCCTGATGAAGGATGAATAAACGTTAACTTACGTGCGTGAAGAGCTTGTCCTGTCATACCATGATTTTCGCGCAGCCCATATAATGGGTCACCTGCAACGGGATGTCCAATGTGTGATAAATGAACACGAATTTGATGTGTCCTTCCCGTTTCAAGGTTACATACCACAAGTGAATGGCCCTCAAGTCTGTCTACAACTTCAAAATGTGTTATTGCCTCTCTGCTGTTTTCTGAACGTACAGCCATTTTCTTCCTATCAACAGGATGACGTCCTATCGGAAGGTCAATCGTTCCTTTATTCTCGTTAATTATACCTTCAGCCACAGCTATATATTCTCTTTTTATATCATGTGATTTCAAGAGTTCTGACAAAAACATATGCGATTTATTGTTCTTTGCCACTACAAGAAGTCCGGTAGTATCTTTGTCAATCCTGTGGACAATTCCCGGCCGTATCATACCATTTATATCAGACAAATCCGTGCAATGATATAACAACGCATTTACAAGCGTTCCAGTGTAATTTCCCAGTGCGGGATGCACAACCATTCCCCTTGCCTTATTGACTACAATTATATCGGCATCTTCATAAACAATTTCTATCGGTATGTTTTCAGGTTCTACGACAAGCGACTCAGGCTCAGGAATAACGCACGAAATGCAGTCGCCCGCCTTTACTTTGTAATTCGTTTTAAGTTGTCTGCCATTTACGGAAACATTGCCGGCTTCAATGAGTTTTTGCGCATAATTTCTGCTGTTTACAACTTCATTGAAAGCGATTGAACAAAACACGTCAAGTCTTGTGCCTGCTTTATCTTCATCTACATTTGTCTCGATAATATTATCAATCTCAGTAAAATTGTCTTTCATATTTATTCACCGAAAAAGCGGCATGCCAACGTGCCTTCCCTGAATATTGGTTTATCCTTTTTGTGTATAAATATTACATAAAAAAGCATTGTGAAACATCCAACCGTTATACAGATATCTGCAAAATTAAAACTTGGGAAATCATATCCGAAAATATTAAACGAGAGAAAATCCGTAACGTAACTAATTCTCAATCTCTCTACGAGATTGCCGCATGCACCGGCAAGTATGGATGAAAGACAAAATATAATTGGTTTATTTACAGTCGATGCGTAAATAAAATAAATTACAAGTAAAGAACAAACAATTGTAACTATCGAAAGTATATCTGTTTTAGATGAGAAGATCCCCCATGCAGCACCGGAATTCCGCACGTGAGAGATACTAAAAAAATTCTTTATAACAACTATTTCGCTGTTAAACATAACGTTATCTATTATAATTTGTTTTGTTATTAAATCAACTGCCGTAAGAAAAACAGATGTTATTATACCTATCAGAAAGAAAATTACATCATTCTTTTTCATATTGTTTTTAATTTTAATCATTTATCTGTCCTCACTTCCCAATTTGCAAAACTAATTGTATCCCAAAAGTTAAAATTATACAAGCTGACTCCTGTAACATTTTCACTTAACATAACCGATGCATTTTTCCTGCACAGGCTCATAACAGGCAAAACCTCATTTAATCTTGCAGCTATTTTCAACGTCTGTCCGTTTGAATACGATAAGAATGTTTCTGTATCAACAACACCGCTTATTTCAGCCTCTTTATATGCATTATTTAATGACATAATCAAACTTGTAACAGAGTCGTCCGAAAATTTATTATAATTCATTCCACCCAAAGGTGCGAAATACTCTTCAACGTCCGGTACACATCTAAGTTCATAATTCAAAAAAGCAAAGTCATAGTCTTCTGTATTAATTGCCACAGCAAATTCTTTAGCCTCCAATGTAATGACTTCGCACAAAACTCCCTCTTTTTTAAGCTCAGTTGCAACAAAATTTGATATTCTTATCAATTCTTCATCTTGTTTACTCACAATAA
>JAGAQK010000017.1 GCA_017622825.1 Clostridia bacterium
GTCCGTTAAATAAATTAAAAGAGGCTTCAAAGAAGATTAGTGAAGGAAATCTTGATTTTGAAATAGAACTTACGGGAAGCGATGAGATTAACGACGTTTTAAGGCAATTTGAACAGATGCGTCTTAAGCTTTTTGAATCAAATGAAAAACAACGTATTTATGAAGAGGACCGTAAAGAAATGATCGCAGGTATATCACATGATTTACGTACTCCGCTGACCTCAATTAAGGGGTATGTTTCAGGTTTGATAGACGGTATTGCAGATTCTCCCGAAAAACAACAGAAATACCTTACAACAATATATAATACTGCAGTTGAAATGGATAAACTTGTAGATGATTTGTTTTTGTTTTCAAAACTTGATTTAAATAAAATACCGTTTGTATTCGAACATGTTGAAATTGGCAATTACTTAAGTCAATGCTGTGAAGAATTGAAATTTTCAATGGAAAAGAAAAAAGTCTGCCTGACATATGCAAATTTGTGTAAAGATGCCGTGTATGTTATGATTGACAGGGATCAATTTGCAAGAGTTCTTATAAACATAGCAGAGAATAGTGCGAAATATAAAAAAAATGATATCGGTAGTTTATATGTGGCTGTAACAGAACAAGAAGGGGAAGTCGTTATTGCGATGAAAGATGATGGTATTGGTATAGATTCTTCACTTGCAGGAAAGATTTTTGACTCTTTCTACAGGAATGATCCAGCAAGGACAAATCCTGTTAAAGGAAGCGGTTTGGGATTGTCGATTGCAAAACAAATCATCACGAGCCACGGTGGACGTATATGGGCAGAGAGTAATCTTGGCGAAGGACTTACAGTTTATATAAGTTTGCCTACTGATAGTAGTGTTATTTCAATTAAGGAGGTAATTTGACGTGCAGGGCAAAAAAGTATTAATTATTGAAGATGATGTAAATATTGCATCCTTAGAAAGAGATTATCTTGAAGCTAACGGATACGATATTGAGATTCAATATAACGGAGCAGAGGGACTTAAAGAAGCTCTTAATAACGACTACTCATGCATAATTGTAGACATTATGCTTCCCGGTATGGATGGTTTTGAAATTTGCAGAAGGATAAGAAAAGAAAAAGATGTCCCGCTTATTATTGCCACAGCAAAAAAAGAAGAAGTTGACAAGATAAGAGGCCTCGGCTTGGGCGCTGATGATTACATAGTAAAACCATTTAGTCCAAGTGAGCTTGTAGCACGCGTTACCGCACATATTAACAGATATGAAAGACTGCTGTCAAAAAATTGTGAAAGTACGATTGATAAGAATGATGTTGTAGAGATAGGTGGCCTAAAAATAGACAAACCCGCCAGACGAGTTTTCCTTGATGAAAAAGAAATCATTTTGTCGAATAAAGAGTTTGATTTGTTGCTTTTTTTAGCATCAAATCCTAACGTGGTATTTAGCAGAGATCAATTATTCGACAGAATATGGGGAGTTGATTCTTTTGGCGAAACTTCAACAGTTACGGTTCACATAAATAAACTCAGAGAGAAAATTGAAAAAGACATGTCAAAGCCTCAATATATAGAGACAGTATGGGGCGCAGGTTATAGATTTTGTCAGATTTAACAAAATTGAAAGGCGAATTAAAATGGAAGAAAAATACAGTGTATGTTTATCTAAAATAATAACTGACCAGCAACTTGAAATATTGTGTTGTGATGATAAAGTTGATGAGATTTTCTTATATGGCCCTGACATAAACAGACCGGGACTTGAGCTTGCAGGTTATGCCGATAATTTCGCAAATGACAGAGTACAGCTTCTTGGTAACGTAGAAATGCAATATCTGTATTCGCTTCCGTCAGAAGAAAGAGCAGAAAAATTAGAACGATTGTTCAAAATAGGCTTCCCGTGCATTATCATTGCACGACAAATGGAACCATGTGAAAGTATGATTGAACTTGCTCAAAAGTATGCAATACCTGTTTTGAGAACATGTGAGACCACAACTGCTTTTCACAGCGAACTAAACAGATATCTCTGCGTTCAGCTTGCTCCAAGATTGACCAAACACGCATGCTTCATTGAAGTTTACGGCGAAGGTGTCTTGATTACAGGAAACAGCGGCGTTGGAAAAAGCGAAACGGCACTTGAGCTTGTAAAAAGAGGTCATCGACTTGTAGCTGACGATATTGTTGAAATCCGCAGGGTATCAAACAAAGCACTCGTAGGCTCAGCACCCGAAGTTATAAGGCACTTGCTTGAAATACGCGGAATTGGCTTCCTTGATGTAAAAAGACTTTACGGTGTAGGCGCAGTAAAACTAACAGAAAACATACAACTCGTTGTTGACTTAGATCGTTGGGAATCCGGCAAAGAATATGACAGGGTAGGAATTGATGATTTGTATACGGAAATTTTAGGTATAAAAGTGCCGTTTGTTAAAATTCCTGTAATGCCCGGACGAAACCTTGCAATTATCATTGAGGTTGCAGCAATGAATAACAGGCAGAAAATGATGGGATATAATGCTGCAAAAGAGCTTAATAAAAGAGTTTTTGAAAATAAAGACGGCATGCCAAAAGGCGGCAGCTATAATTATGAACTTTTTTATTAATACTGTGAAAGGATATAATAATGCTTGATAAATTAAGAATCATTTTACCTGAAAACATACTTTTTTTTAACGAACCATTAAAAAAGCACTCAACTTTTCGAATTGGTGGAAATGCCGACGTGCTCGTTGCACCGCAAAATTTATTGCAAATACAATTATTATTTGCCTACATAAAAGAAAACAGCATACCTTACACTGTTATTGGTAATGGTAGTAATTTGCTTTTCAGCGACGATGGATTTCGCGGAATCGTAGTTAAAATAGGCAGTGAATTTAGTGGAATAGAAAGCACTTTGACTGATAACGGTATGATTTTAAATGTTAAGGCGGGTACGTTGCTTTCAAGATTGGCAGCATTTGCGTGCGAAAATTCGCTCACGGGGCTTGAATTTGCATCAGGAATACCAGGTAGTGTTGGTGGCGCTATTTTAATGAACGCCGGTGCATATGATGGTGAAATATCTCAAGTACTTGTTGAAAGTACGTATTTTGATATAAATAATATGTCTGTTGGCACAAAGAGTTATGAAATGCATGATTTTTCGTATAGACATTCATCTTATGAAGATGACGGACTTATCATTTTATCAGGAAGATTTAGTTTAAAAAATGGCAATAAAGATGATATTATTTTAAAAATGAAAGATTTAAATTCGCGCCGAATTTCAAAACAACCGTTAGAGTTTCCGAGTGCAGGCAGTACTTTTAAAAGACCTGCCGGTCTTTATGCAGGAAAACTTATTGAAGATGCCGGACTTAAAGGCTTTAGTATTGGCGGTGCGCAAGTTTCCGAAAAGCATTGCGGATTTGTTATTAATAAGGGCGGTGCCACTTGTAGTGATGTTATTAATGTGATAAAATATGTTAAAAGTGCTGTTTTTGATAAATTTGGAGTTGAATTGGAAACAGAAGTAAAAATTATTGAGGAATGAACAATATGGGAATTTTAATACTTACCGGTATGTCCGGTGGCGGTAAAACTCAGGCAGCGAAGTTTCTTGAGGATATTGGTTATTTTTGTATAGACAATATGCCGCTTAAATTGTTTTCAAAATTTGGTGAAATGTATAAGCATAGCGAGATTGCTCAGAAAAAGACTGCTTTTGTAACAGATGTCAGAAGTGGTGATGATTTTTCTGATGTTTATGCATTTATTGAAGATATGAAAACAAGCGGGGAACCGGTAAAAGTAGTGTTTATTGATTGTAATGACAGCGTTATTTTAAATCGTTACAAGGAAAATAAAAGGCTTCATCCTTTGGCACAAGACGGCAATAACGTGGCTGCAATTGAATCAGAAAGAAAAAGACTTGAAGGTTTAAAGAATATTGCTGATATTATAATTGATACCAGTAAGTTTTCTATATGGGAATTAAAAAAGCATATTGTCAAGCTGTTTGGCTCAAACGATGGTAACGGAGGTATAAAAATTAACGTTGTTTCATTTGGTTTTAAACACGGAGTACCTCAAACTTGTGATATTACTTTTGATGTTAGATTTCTTAAAAATCCGTATTACGTCGACGAGCTAAAGTATAAAACGGGAAATGATGAGGAAGTAAAAAATTTCGTATTAAACAGTGAACACTGTGGTGATTTTGTTAAAAAGTTTGTTGATATGCTTGATATGCTGTTGCCGCTGTACGGTAATGAAGGAAAGGAAATACTTGAAATAGGCATCGGTTGTACCGGAGGTAAACATAGAAGTGTTGCAATTGCAAATGAGATTTCGCGTATTTTGAAAGAAAAAAATTATCCCGTATTTAATGAACACAGAGATATTTTGAAATAGTAGGAGAGATATAATGGACAGAGACACAATTTATATATTTGGGCATAAGAATCCGGATACAGACTCGATTTGTTCCGCAATTGGTTATGCGGAGCTTAAAAAGAAGCTTGGAGTTAAGGCTGAAGCTTGCAGATTAGGGGATTTAAATGATGAAACGAAGTTTGTTCTTGATTATTTTAAAATCCCGGTACCGCCAATGGTTTCTAACGTTAGAAGACAGGTAAGCGACTTGGATCTTGATATAGTTGATAAACTTTCACCTGATGTTTCGATTAAAATTGCATGGCATATGATGGAGCAGACAAATATGAGAACGCTTCCGATTGTTGATGATGCACAAAAACTTCTGGGACTTGTATCAATTACTAATATTACAGATAAGTATATGGATGTTTTTGATTATACTTGTATATCATCTTGCGGTACAAGAATTGATAATATTCTTGAGACGATTAACGGAGAA
>JAGAQK010000161.1 GCA_017622825.1 Clostridia bacterium
ATAGGCGCCACAACATTGCGTGAATACAGGAAGTTTATAGAAAAAGACAGCGCACTTGAAAGACGTTTCCAGCCTGTATTTGTAAACGAGCCGTCAATACAGGAAACAGTTGAAATACTTAAAGGCATAAAAGTTCATTATGAGGTATATCATAAGGTGCGTATGAGTGATACGCTTTTGGAAGATGCCGTTAAGATGGCTGAAAGATATATCACAGACAGGTTTTTGCCCGACAAAGCAATTGACGTAGTTGATGAAGCTGCATCAAGAGCTAATTTAAGAAATAAAGTACTTCCTTTGATTGCAGCAAAGAAAAAGGAAATAGCAGCTCAAAATGAAAAAATAGCAGAGCTTGAAGCAAAAGAAGCGGCAAATGAAGAAGAACAGATGGCATCTTTCAAAGAAATTGCAGAAGTAAAAAGTGCACTTGCACTTAATCAGTCGCAGCTTGCAGAGCTTGAAGAAAAGCAGTATCTTGATTTGACTTATGAAGATATAGCAAAAGTAGTCGAGACATGGACCGGCATCCCGCTTCAAAGAGTAAGCGAGGACGAAGCGCAGAAGCTTATGCAGTTAGGCGACAGATTAAAGACGAAGATTATAGGCCAGGATGATGCGGTAGCTGCAGTATCAAAAGCAATAAGAAGAAATCGTTCGGGCTTCAGAAGTCACTTTAAACCTGCATCATTTATATTTGTAGGACCTACGGGCGTAGGTAAAACGGAGCTTGTAAAGCAACTCACAATAGAGCTTTTCGGCACAGAAGACGCACTTGTAAGACTCGATATGTCAGAATACATGGAGAAACATACTGCTTCGAAAATGATAGGCTCGCCTCCGGGATACGTTGGATATGACGAGGCAGGACAGCTCACAGAAAGAGTTCGCAGGAGACCGTACTCCGTAGTGCTTTTTGATGAAATAGAAAAGGCGCATCCTGACGTATTTAATATGCTTTTGCAGATACTTGATGACGGCAGACTTACAGATAGTCAGGGAAGAACAGTTAACTTTGAAAATACTGTAATTATAATGACGTCAAATGCCGGCACTTCTGTAAAAAACAATAGTATTGGATTTGCAAGTGACAGCAAAACGGCATCAAAAGAGCATGCAACAGATGCCCTGAAACAGATATTCAGACCTGAATTTTTGAACAGGGTAGACGAGATAGTTGTATTTAATACTCTTGAAAAAGCACATCTCGTAGAAATTGCAAAGATTATGATGAAAGATATTTTTGCACAGTGCAAGGACAAGGGAATAACAATGGAAGTAGACGATGAAGTTTACAGTTATCTTGCAGACAACGGATTTGACGAGAAATACGGAGCAAGACCGCTTCGTCAGTTGATTCAAAAGAAAATAGAAGACGAACTTGCGGAGTTGTTCCTTTTGCGTAAAATCGGAGAGGGCAGCGTTGTAAGGGCATCAATGGATGATAAAGGTGAGATTATATTAAAATGAGTAATATAAATGAACAAAAGTATGCCGAGGAGACTTTGCGCGTTGTAAAGCAGTGCATTGATGAAGAATTGGCGCGGCTTAAATCGCGCCGAGAGACTATTATTGAAGAAAGAAAATATTTCAACGATTATTTCAATGAGCTTAAAGATGATGAGAAAAAAGATCTTCTTGACAATGAGGTTCTTGATACAAATGCATATACTTATTCATTGCAACTTGTAGCCAGACTCAGCAAACAGTTGAAAGAACCGTATTTTGCGAGTTTTACGTTCAAGGAGGATGAATTTGACGATAAAGAGACTTATTATCTTAGTATTCATACGTTGAGAGACCCCGATACGGGAGCAATAATGACAACGGACTGGAGAGCGCCCGTAGCATCCTTATACTATGAATCAGAGCCGGGAAAAGCAAAATTCACGGCACCGGTAGGAGAAATATCAGGCGAACTTTCTGAGAAAAAAAGATACGTATTCAAAGACGGCAAGCTTTTAAAAAGCACCGAAATCGGCATGCCTTCTGATGATGAAATGCTGTGTGAAGTGTTGAAACAAAACTCAGACACACACATGAAAACAATTTTGCAAACGATACAAAAAGAACAATATAAAATCGTGCGCGACTACGTAGAAGGCGTGGCTGTAATAGAAGGCGTTGCGGGAAGCGGTAAGTCATCAATCGCGCTTCACAAGACGGCGTACGTGTTGTATGCATTCAGAGACAGACTAAAATACGGCGAGATTACCATAATATCGCCAAATAAAGTGTTTTCAGAGTATATTTCATCGGTTTTACCGGATTTGGGAGAAGAAAACGTGATGGAATATCTCTTTGAAGACGTTATAGAGTATGCCATAAAAGACGTGGAAGATTATAAATTCACAGACAGGCTCACACAGCAGGAAATAATACACAGCGGTGCGCCCGAAAGTGCCGGCGTCAAGCGCCTTGCAGAATACAAATCCACAATGGCATTCAGAAACAAGGTAAACGAGTATGTGAAATATTTAAGGTCGAACATATTTAAGGCAGAAGACTTGAGCCTCGATGAAGAAGGCAACAGAGTCGTAAGCGCAGAGCTTTTGAATGACTTGTTTTACTCGATGTATTCTGACTTGCCGATTATGAAAAGAACGGAAGAAATGGCTCAGTTTATTGCAGAGCAAAACAAGATACGAAGCCCTGAGCTTAAAGAAAAAATTAAAATTGAGTTAAACTTCATGCTCACATCAATGTCGGCGCCCACTTTGTATAGGCAGATGTACAGCAAATACAGCGATATGGCAGATTATGCTCCCGCTACGGAATACTGGGAGGATGCATGCGCTGTAGCGATAATTTACGCTGCTTTGTATGAGCCTGACCTCGCAATAAGAAATTTCTACGTTATAGCAGATGAGGCACAGGATTACGTTCCTATATTTATTGAATTGCTTAAAATTGTGTATAAAGGCTCAAATATGCTTTTCGTAGGAGACGGCAACCAGAAAATAATGGGTAACAAGGGAGATTTTGTGAAGGATATAAAGGAAATTATACCGAGAAGACCCTTCAGAAAGTACGAATTGACTGTTAATTACCGCTCAACGAAGCAAATAGTTGAATACGCAGCTAAGTACCAAAGCAATGAAATGAATGCAAAATGCGTACGAGACGGAGAAACTCCTGTTGAAATAACGGTAGATGGCATAGAAAAAGCCGCTGCAGAGGCCAAAAAATACGTAAAGCAAGCAGTACAAAAAGGTTATGAGAATATTGCAATCGTATGCAAAAGCAATAGCGAAGCAAAGAAAATAGAAACCGCAATGAATATGGAGTACGCTTTGACAAGTAAAATCAATTTTAAAGTTTTACCGCTTTATCTTGCAAAGGGACTCGAATTTGACTGTGCGATTGTATGGGATATGCCGGAGGACATGATGTATACTGCATGTACAAGGGCGATGCATGAGCTTATAGTGATTAACAAGAAAAAGGTTTTATGAAAACGAGTTATTCTTCACAAATAAAAAAACAGTTAATTGTTTCTGATATTAAATCAAAATGTTGCGCAGAAGCTGAGCTTACTGCGCTTCTTTTGATGCATGAGGAAGATGTTTTTCAATCAGAAGACAAAAATTTTATCAGAAGAATAAATGCCCTTGCTTTGAAAGCAAAGGATATGAATGTAAAAAGACGAATTTTCACAAATATCGACAAAAAAGGAAAAAAACATTACGGGATAGAGCTTAATTCAAATAAAATGAAGGAATTTCCCGAAATAGAAGAAAAATTCTGTTGCAGTAATGCATTTTTGAAAGGTTGTTTTATATATTCAGGGTATATTTCGTCGCCCGAAAGCCCGGCAAGAGCAGAAATATCATTCAAAAATGCCACACCTGCAGAGTTTTGCAAAAAGCAGCTGCACCAGTGTGGCATTTCGTACAATACAACAATAAGGAATTCAAAAGAAGTAATATACATAAAAAGCGTGGCGAGCGTATCCGACTTTTTGGCGCATATAGGAGCAATAGGAGCGATGCTGGAATTTGAGAACAGGAACATCATCAAAAAGGGCAACAGCGATGCGAACAGGATGATAAATTGCGACAACGCTAACCTGGACAAAACAGTGGCTGCCGCTGCGAAACAAACGGCGCTTATTTCAGAGTTTATGAAAACGTCGACTTTTGACACGCTGCCTGAGCAATTGAAAGAAATTGCAATATTAAGAGTTGAAAATGAATCGTTAAGTCTTAAAGAGCTGGGGATGCTTCTGACACCGATGCTCAGTAAATCGGGAGTGGCACACAGACTTAAAAAAATCGAAGAAATCGCAAGTAAAAAAATATTCTTTTAAAATATTTCCCGGATTTGATTATTTCCCGGGAAATAATTGTATTATGTACTTGTACTCAAAAAGACAAGGAGGATAATACAATGAAATTTGAATTAGCTAAGACCGGTAACTTGTTGATAGTAAAGGTTGCCGGAGAATTGGATCATCATTTTGCAGACGAGATAAGAATGAGAATAGATGCGGAGCTTATAAAGCCGCCCATAAGAGACATACTGTTTGATTTTAACGGTTTGTCATTTATGGACAGCTCGGGCATTGGTATGATTATGGGAAGGTACAAGAAAGCAAAAGCATTGGGCGGCAAAGCGTGGATTATATGTAATAATCCAAATGCCACCCGTATTCTTGAAATGTCGGGCGTTTTTCAATTTATAGAAAAGTGCGACAGCATTCATGATGCCGTGTAAGAAAGGATTAGTGTTTGATTATGAGAAAAGAAATAAACAGATTAAAAGCTGAATTTTGCGCCAAATCGTGCAACGAGAAACTGGCAAGGTCACTTGTGAGCGCCATGGCAGTGCAGCTCGACCCTACAATAAACGAGCTTTCTGATATAGTAACAGCAGTAAGCGAAGCTGTCACAAACAGCATAATACATGGGTACGGTAAAAGCGGTAAGAAAAAAGAAGAATGCATTATAAAACTTGAGTGTATTTTATACGAAAATGCCATTGAAGTGGTTATTATTGATAAGGGTTGTGGCATTGAGGACATTGAACAGGCGAAGATGCCGCTTTATACGTCTTCTCCGGAAATGGAACGCTCCGGTATGGGCTTTACTATAATGGAGTCATTTTGCGATGATTTTTCGGTAACGTCGGAGGTGGGTAAAGGTACGGAAATACGCCTCTACAAGGTATTCGGTGGTGATAGTCTGTGCGAAAATACGACGATACCGCAATAAAAGAACTCATAAAGACGGTTCAAAGCGGCAACGACGAAGAAAGTAACGCAGCACAGAAAGAATTATACGAAGACAATATAGGACTTGTAAGGAGCATTGTGAAAAGGTACGTTAATAAAGGAACTGACCCGGAAGACCTTTTTCAAATAGGCTCAATAGGACTTATTAAAGCAATACGCAATTTTGATTTGAATTATGACGTGTGCTTTTCTACATACGCTGTTCCAATGATAGCAGGTGAGATACGCAGGTTTTTAAGAGATGAAGGCCCTGTGAAGGTATCAAGGTCTGTTAAAGAATTGGGGTTCAAAATAAGAGCGTACGTAGAAGAAGTACAAAGAACAAATTTCAGGGAACCGCCTGTTTCCGAAATAGCGGAGGCACTGCAGGTAGAAAAAGAAGACGTTGTAATGGCAATAGAAGCGTCGCGATTACCTGAGTCTATTTATGCACCTGTAGACGAAAATGCAGTCAACACAGAGTATTTGATTGACAAGTTGTTGCAAACGGAGGATGAAGACAACAAGGGGTACGAGAGACTTCTTGATAAGATAACTCTTGAAAAAGCGATGGAAGAGCTTGATTCGAGAGAAAAGAAGATAATACAACTGAGGTATTTCGGTGATATGACACAAAGCGAGATAGCCTCAAAGCTTGGCATTTCGCAAGTGCAAGTGTCAAGAATGGAAAAGAAAATATTGATAAAAATGCGAATAAAACTCTCAGGCAAATGAAACAATACTTTTAAGATTATTTGGGAGGTTTAATATGAGTAATCATCTTAATAAACTTGATGAAAAAAAGTATGCTGAGATTGCCGATAAATATTCAAAAAAGTCAAGTCTTTTAAAAGACTGCACTATGGCATTTGTGTTTGGCGGCATTATATGCATAGTGGCGCAGCTTTTTAATGATTTACTGATGAGCCAAAAATCTATGGAGATTTTCGGGAATATAACAGAAGAAAACGGCAAAGCGCTTACTGTAATGTTTATGGTTTTTCTGGGCGTTTTATTGACAGCGTTAAACGTGTATGACGAGATTGGAAACATTGCCGGAGCCGGCACCATTGTGCCTATAACCGGCTTTGCAAATTCAATAACATCTCCTGCTATGGAGTACAAAAGCGAAGGCTTTATTTTGGGTGTAGGCTCACAAATATTTCAGGTGGCGGGACCTGTAATACTGTATGGCACGACAGCTTCTGTGATAGCCGGATTTATTTATTATCTTATAAAGTGATAAAGAAAGAGGTTGAAATAATGTCGACAAAGCAAGGAAAGCAGACGTACACAAATGACAGGAAAGTATATATAAGAGAAACTGCCGCGATTGTGGGGCCGAGGGAAAAAGAAGGACCTTTGGGGGAATATTTTGATGAAGTTCAAAATGAAGATTTTGATGAGAAATCATGGGAAAGAGCAGAGGCAAAATTCACAAGCGCGACGTTTCATAAGCTTATGGGAAAAATAGAATTAAAAAGTGAAGATATAGACTGTATTTTGGCTGGAGATTTAATGAATCAGTGCATGTCATCTTCAATCGGTTTAAGAGACAGCGGAGTGCCGTATTTAGGACTTTTTGGCGCTTGCTCCACTATAGCGGAGGGCATGGTGACAGGCTCTTTGCTTATAAACAGCGGGGGTATGGATAATGTAGTTTGCATGGCATCAAGCAATTTTTGCTCTGCAGAGAAAACGTTTCGTATGCCCGTGGAACAAGGAGGACAAAGACCGCCGACTGCGCAATGGACGGTGAGCGGTGCGGCAGGGTTGTTGCTGTCGAGCAATCCCGGCGGACCGCTGATAACTTCCGTTACGGTGGGAAAAATAACTGATTTTAATATTACTGATGCAAATAATATGGGCGCGGCTATGGCGCCGGCTGCGGCTGACACTATAATAGCGCACCTGACAGACCTTGGCTTGGCTCCCGATTATTATGATGCGATTATAACAGGCGACTTAGGACTTACGGGAAGTGGAGTGCTAAGAGAAATAATGGATTTGCACGGCTTCAATTTGTATGATGAAAAAAAAGAATGTTTTAAACATCAGGATTGCGGTGCTATGATTTTTGATCCGATAAAGCAAAAAACGCATTCGGGAGGCAGCGGCTGCGGTTGCATAGCATCTGTATTTGCAAGTTATTTTTACAAACAGCTTTTATACGGCAACCTTAAAAGGATTCTCGTAGTAGGCACGGGAGCACTAATGAGTCCTATTTCTGTAAAACAGTCAGAAAGTATATCGGGAATAGCCCACGCGGTAGCTATAGAAGCGCAATAGTTGAGGTGAGAATTATGGATATATTTCTTAAATATTTAGGTGTTTTTGCAGTGGGCGGTACGCTATGTGCAATTGCGCAAATCTTACTTGATAAGACAAAGCTCACTTCGGCGAGAATTCTTGTGCTGTACGTGGTGTCAGGCGTTGTGCTCACTGCGGTTGGCATTTACGACTACGTTGTAAAGGTCGGAAGCTTCGGAGCGACCATACCGCTGCTTGGCTTCGGTTATTCACTGTGTAATGGCGTATTTAAGGCAGTTGACACGATTGGCTTCAGAGGGATATTTACCGGCGGACTTGGTGACGTTTCGTCGGGTATTGTAACGGCCATAATACTTGCACTTGTGGCGGCGCTCGTTTCAAAACCTAAAAGCAAAAAGCAATGAAGAATATAAAAAAAGAAAAGGCGGTGGGAAAATATTTTATTCCTGCCGCATTCATAGCCGTGCTGATTTTTTCAGTTGTGCGTATATCGGGCGGCGTGGAGGACGAATATGGCAGTAAGACGTCGTTTGAAGACGAGTATGGAAAAAATTGTAAATACGTGGATGGTTACGTATACAATTCATGCGAATTTGACGAGAACAAGCTCGTTTTTGTATGTCAAAAGTCTTTTTTTGACGAAAATAAAATGATTCTAATGATGTATGGCATGGAAAACTCTGTAAAGGAAGAACTAAAGGAGGGGAGATACGTTAGAATACACAATCCGTCAAAATACATATCGGAAATAAAAGAAGCGAGAAATTTTGGAGAATTTGACAGGAAAGAATACCTTGCAAGCAAAAATATAAAGTATCAATTATCGCCGGACAATGAAAGCATAGAAATTTTAAAAGACAAAATGAACGTGCGAATTTTATTGTCCAAAGCAAGGAATAGCATGCACAACGTCATGCTAAAAACGATGGGCGAGCAGAATGCAGGCGTTGCAATGGCTATAATAACAGGAGATACGGCCGGGATATCGCAAACGGACGAGGAAAAGTATAAAAATTCGGGAATATCGCACATTTTGGCAGTATCGGGCATGCACGTAGGGTTTGTACAAAGCACATTGAACAAGCTGTTTTCAAGAAAAAGAATAAGTTATTCTGCAAGATGCGCTATAATAATATTTTTTCTGATTATATTTGGCTATTTTGCAGACTTTTCTCCCTCCGTAACGCGCGCTGTGCTTCAAAGCAGCTATTTACTTTTCTCAAAAGTGATAAGAAGACCTGCGAAAAAATCAAATTCGCTGCTGTTTGCTTGCACAGTACAATTGATAAGCAATCCGTTTAACCTTTTGGGAATAGGCTTTATATTAAGCTATGTAGCGGCAACATCACTTGTTGTTATACAGCCCATGCTGTCTTACCGGGAATTTAAATTCGGTAAAATACCAAGATGGCTGCTGCCGGGATTAAGCGTAAATATAGGAATGTTTCCGCTGATTGTGTTGTTTTTTAACAGCTTTTCGCCGATTGGCATAATAGCAACACTTTTTGCCGGCAAAGCAGCGTATGCCATATGCATCTCAGGACTCGGCATATGGCTTGCAAGTTTTCTGCCATTCGGAAGCATTCTCTCCGGACTACTCGCCTCAATAACGTCTTTTGCAATAATGATACTAAATAAAATATCCATCACAGGCTCAGGCTTGCCGCCACCCATAAGTACGCTCGCCGTTCCAAGCATGAGCAAAACGGCCATTGTTATATATTACGCACTTGTTTTACTGTTGCTTAACAAAAACGCATTGCTATTTCTACGGAAAAGGCCTGTAGCCGCTATTTTAGCGATAATTTTACCGGTACTTGCATTTACTGTAAATTACCTTAAAACAGAGCTTATTTTCTTTGACGTAGGGCAAGGGTTAAGTGTGCTTTATAAAAACAATGGTTTATGCGGACTTGTCGACACAGGTGACGGCAAGACGGATGTGAGCACTTTGTTATATAAACAAGGCGTTGGGGAAATAGACTTTGTGCTATTAACGCACGGACATAACGATCATACGGGAGGCTTTGAAAAAGTAGCATCAGAACATAAAATTAAAGTGCTTTTTGTCCCTGAAAACAGTGCAGATGAAGGCATAGCGTCAGCATGCCTGATTGCAAAGGAAAAAGGCATACAAGTAATTGCCGTCTCAGACGAGTATTCTTGTAGTATAGGAAACGTCAGACTCGATATGTATCTAAATGAAAAAGCCTGCGGAAGTGATGGCGTGAATAATGCTTCCGTAGTAATGATTGCATCAAGCCCTGACGGTAAAGCTGTATTTACGGGTGACATAGAAGCCGAAACGGAGAGCTATATGGCAGAAATGGGGCGTTTCGTAGAAGCGGATATTTTGCAAGTGGCGCACCACGGCTCCGAAACGAGCACGATATATAAAAATATTTCGATTATTTCGCCTGAGTATGCTATAATAAGCGTTGGAGAAAATAACAACTACGGACATCCTGCAAAGCGCGTTTTGGAAACGCTGGAAAAAGTGGGAGCAACTGTCAAAAGAAACGATTTGTTCGGTGCAGTGCGCGTTACGTTAAGAAAAGGAAATATCAGTGTATGGCAGAAATTGAAGACATCAAAACAATAAAAAATCATATTCAAAATGATGAGCTTAAAAACGTATACCTGTTTTACGGTCCTGAGGGGTATCTTAAAGATTTGTATGAAAAGAGAATCAGGGCGAGACTTGATGTTGACAGTATGAATTGCTATTTTTTCAGTCAGGATGCTGATGTGAAGGAGATTGAGTCCATTTGCGCTGCAACGTCCATGTTTGGGGATAAGAAGCTCGTTGTTGTAAGCGGCAGCGGTATGCTAAAGGCAGCAACGGATGTTTCGTTTGTGGACGTGGCAGAGGGCAGTGACACGGTAGTTGTTTTTAAGGAAGATGAGATTGATAAGCGCAATAAACTTTATAAAAAAATTTGCGACGTTGGCATAGTGTTTCAATGTAAAAAACAGTCGCCTTTGGAGATTAAAAAGGTGCTGGCGTATGAAGTTAAAAAGTCAGGCAGATTGATAAAGGAATTTGTGCTTCAATATATGATAGAAGGCATCGGTGACGATATATCGAAGCTTATGTCTGAGATTGAAAAGCTTATACTCTACGTGCCCGAGGGCGGCGAAATATTGAAGGAACACGTTGACTCTCTGTGCACGATGCATTACAGTCCGAGAATTTTTGATTTGAATGATGCAGTGGCATCTCGTGACAAGGGCAGGGCGTATAAAATAATGACCAGTCTACTGGAAGATAAAGAACCGCCCGTTAAGATTATAGCGGTGCTGAGCAAAATGTGGTCGCAGCTTTACAGTGTTAAAGTACTTAGCGCAGAAGGCGCGCGAAGTGCCGAAATCGCCGCATATCTTGGAATTAAGGATTTTGCTGCATCAAAGCTGTTAAAGCAGGCAGCCGGTATGAGCTTAGAATATATAAAGAAAGAATTAGAGCTGTGTGAGGAAATGGACTTTTCTGTCAAAAGCGGACTTATAAAAGACGTTACGGCTCTTGAAATATTAACGATAGGGCAATAGTTAGATAAAAAGGAGGATAATATGTCTGAATTTTACTCAAATATAAATTTTACGGATAAAGCAAAAGCGGCACTTAATTATGCTGTTATGGAAGCAAAAACGCTTGGAAGCAATGTTGTCGGCACAGAGCATTTGCTTTACGGCTTGTGCCTTGACCCGGTAGGCATATCAGGTACGGTGCTTGTAAAAAATGAGCTTACTCCATCAAGAATACATGAGTCCATTTGCCGCCTGACAAGCAAGCCGAATGACAAAGGCGAGGAGAAAGACGAAGAACTTCATTATACGCTTGCGTGTGAGAGAGTAATCAGGCGAAGCAAAGAAACAGCGGCGCATTACGGCCACGAAATAGTTGGTACCGAGCATCTGCTTGTTGCGATTTTCAGGGAAATTGACAGTATTGCGGTGAGAATACTTGTGGATTTGGGGATAGATCCCACAGTGCTCTTTAAGGATATACTAAATGCTTTACAGACTGATGATTTTACTGCGGAGCTTCAAAAATACAGAGATAAATCAGATACCGTTCCGATGGAGAAAATGGCGGCTGATTTCGTGAAAAGTCAGACAGAAGGGGGTGTTTCGTTCCTTGAAAAGTACGGCACCGACCTGTGTAAGAAAGCGGCAGAGGGTGCGGGAAACATAATTGTTGGCAGAGAAAAGGAAATGAACCGCGTATTTCAAATTTTAAGCCGCAAGACGAAGAATAATCCGTGCCTTGTGGGTGAACCGGGCGTAGGTAAAACGGCAATTGTTGAGGGACTTGCGCAGGCAATCGCGGATGGAAACGTCAGCAGCAAATTTAAGAAAAAAAGAATAATATCTATAGATTTGTCATCTATGGTTTCGGGAGCGAAATACAGAGGTGAATTTGAGGAACGCTTTAAAAAAGTACTTTCAGAAGCAAAATCAGACCGTAATGTTATTCTTTTCCTGGATGAAATACACACAATAATCGGTACGGGTAATTCTGAAGGCTCTTTGGATGCAGCGAATATATTGAAGCCGGAGCTTTCAAGAGGAAACATAAAGCTTATAGGTTCAACAACTGTCAGAGAGTACAGGAAATATATTGAAACGGACCCTGCTCTTGAAAGAAGATTTCAGCC
>JAGAQK010000162.1 GCA_017622825.1 Clostridia bacterium
AGCAACCTTAGCACACCATGACACGAACATAGCGCACCACATATCCTGCATACCATACCAACGTCCATACTCTGTGTAGTTTGAACCTCCGTATGTAGAACCTGAAAGTTGTGAAGATGAGCTACCTTCCTGATATCCTACCTGTGATTTAGCAACATTTACAATATCCGTACGCTGATTACCTGTAAGGTTAACGGCTGTAAGATTTCTGTAATACTTGCCTGACATATATGACGATGAACCACTGTAGCTAAGTGCATCTGCTTCAACAGGTACTAAAAGTAAGCACATAACTGCTACTAAGCAAATCGCCAAAACACGATTGATGTTACGTTTCATAACAAATCAACTTCCCTTCTATAAAAATATAATAAAACAAAAATAATATACAGTTTATTAAATTATTAAATTACTGCGTGCGTAACACACAGTAAATCCCTTTACCATCTATTGGTATTTTAAACCTAAATACATTTTGAGTCAATAGCTTTTTTGTCTTTTTTTTACAAAATTTTATACAAATTATGAATTGATTTAAGCGTTTGAAAATGATATAATATTTCACGTTATTTTTTATTTTTCTTAAAATTTTTGTAGGGAGCCTGATTTTATGCCATCCGCTTTTAATAACGAAGTCTACATTAAAAAACAGACAAAACACATCAAAGAAAGAATCAGTCAATTCGGCAACAAACTTTATTTGGAGTTTGGTGGTAAATTATTTGATGATTATCACGCAGCAAGAGTTCTGCCCGGGTTTTCACCGGATAATAAAATCAAACTTCTCATGGAATTTAAGGATATCTGCGAGATTTTAGTTTGTATTAACGCATCGGATATTGAAAAAAATAAAATTCGTGCAGATCTTGGTATAACGTATGATCTTGAAATATTGAGACTTATTGATTCGGTTAGGTCTTCGGGACTTCTTGTTAACAATGTAGTTATTACACAATACACCGGTCAACCGGCAGCCGATGTTTTCCGTAAGAAACTTGAAAAAAGAGGCGTTAGGACATACGTTCACTACCCTATTCCCGGATATCCGGCAAACGTTGATTTAATTGTAAGCGACAATGGGTACGGCAAGAATGAGTTTGTTGAAACTACAAGACCACTTGTTGTTGTGACTGCGCCGGGTCCTTGCAGCGGCAAGATGGCTACTTGTTTGTCACAGATGTATCACGAGCATAAACGAGGTGTTACTGCAGGTTATGCTAAATTTGAGACATTCCCTGTTTGGAATCTTCCTCTTAAGCATCCTGTAAATTTGGCATACGAAGCTGCTACGGCTGATTTAAAAGATGTTAATATGATTGATCCTTATCATCTTGAAATGTACAACATCAGGACTGTAAATTATAACAGAGATATTGAAGTATTCCCCGTTGTTAAAACAATATTAAGACGTATTTTAGGAAAAGATGTTTACAATTCTCCTACAGATATGGGTGTTAATATGCTTGCTTATGCAATTGAGGATGATGCTGCCGTTCAAAAAGCTGCAAACGATGAAATTATTCGGCGTTACTTTAAAATTCATTGTGATAATTTACAAGGACGTTTTGATACTGATACAGTTGATAAGATCGAGCTAATTATGAATCAGGCCGGCTTGAAAAAATCGGATCGTCCTGTTGTTGATGCTGCTGCAAAAAAAGCACAGGAGAAAAATGCTGCTGCAATGGCTATACAATTACATACAGGCGAAATAGTTACCGGCAGAACTACAAATCTTATGACTGCTGCCGCAAGCTGTACTTTGAATGCTTTGAAAAAGCTTGCAGGATTAGACGATGCTCTTTTGATGATTGCGCCGCTGGTTCTCGAGCCTACGCTTAAATTAAAACAGCATATTTACGGTACAGACAAGCCACTTTTGAGTCTTGAAGAAGTTCTTATATCTTTAAGCATTTGTGCCGTCACAAATACTCTTGCAGATATTGCACTTAAAAATTTGAGTTTGCTTTCTGGTTGTGAGGCTCATTCTACAGTCATTCTGTCTCAGACAGATGATATTGTATGCAAAAAATTAGGATATAATCTTACTTGTGATCCGGCTTTTCCGAGTAATGATTTGTTTGATGGCAATTTTTAAGAAAGTTGTGTGTATATATGTTTGATGTTCCTTCAATTTTGTACATTGTTGTCCCCTGTTATAACGAGTGTGAGGTTTTTCCTTACACAGTTAAAGAGCTGACTAATTTAATGGATGATTTGGTTGATAAAAATAAGATCTCTTCATTTAGTCGTATTCTTTTTGTAGATGATGGTAGCAAGGATAATACTTGGGAACTTATAAGTAATTCTTTTGAATCAAACAAATATGTTTGCGGATTAAAATTAGCCGGTAACGTCGGTCATCAAAATGCACTTTTCGCAGGTCTTATGGCTGCAGCTTCCAAATGCGACATCACAATTTCAATTGATGCTGATTTGCAGGATGATGTTGCGGCGATTTACGAAATGGTTGATAAATATTACGAAGGAAATGATATTGTATACGGTGTTCGTAGCGACAGAAAAAATGACACTTTCTTTAAAAGAACAACAGCTCAGTCTTTCTATAAACTTATGAATGGCATGGGTGTTAAAACAGTATACAATCACGCTGATTTTCGTTTAATGAGTGTACGTGCCGTCGAGCAACTTAGCAATTATAAAGAAAGGAACCTTTTCTTAAGAGGAATTGTGCCTCTTATTGGTTACAAAACAGACTGCGTATACTACGAGCGTAAAGAAAGGCTTGCAGGTACTTCAAAATACCCATTAAAGAAAATGATAAACTTCGCTTTTGATGGCATAACTTCTTTTAGTATTAAACCTATTTCTTTCATTTTTACTTTAGGCTTAATAATAATTATTTGCTCACTTATTGCAGCAATTTATTCTCTTATCGCATTTTTTATCGGCAATACTGTGCCCGGTTGGACTTCACTTATGCTTTCAATTTGGTTTTTAGGTGGAGTACAGCTTGTTTCAATAGGTGTTATAGGCCAGTATATAGGCAAAATATATATGGAGTCAAAAGAACGTCCTCGATATAATATAGAAGTATTCCTTTCAGACGAAGAAAGGAATACTTAATACTTTTATTATATTACTGACGAGTCGATATGAAATAATCAACTATTCCCTGCGCGATTTTATCCTGATAATCGGCTGTATTGAGTAGTCTATCTTCTTTCTCATTTGACATAAAACCACATTCAACAATAACACACGTGTTTTCACACCAGTTAATGCCCGTATATGCATCAGAACGATTAACGTTTCTTTTCTTGCCGCCAGTCGCGTTACAAATATATTCAAGCATTTCCTTTGCTATTGCGTAATCTTTGTCTGATTTTTGTTTATATTCAGATGAACCGTCTCCAACATCTCTTATATACAAATCAATGCCCTCCGCTGCAACAGAATCAGCAGAATTACAATGAATTCTCAAAGTAATATCAGCTCCGTATTGATTTGCCATTTCTGCTCTCTCTTTGTTTGAAATATCAACTTCATGAATTTCTCTTGTCATCAATACATCTGCACCCAAAGCCACAAGCTTATCCCTGAGTATTAAAGAAATCTGCAAATTGATAACATACTCATCAGTGCCAACAAAGTTACCACAGGTGCCCGAAGTGCATTTTGATTTAAGCGTATCACTCCATGGCGCACACAGTTCTTTTTCATAGTTTCCCTTAATTTGATGTCCCGGATCAATACAAATCTTCATTCCGGACAATAATTGGTCCGAAATAGGAGGCGTTGTCGGTCTCGTTGTCGGTCTCACTGTTGGGGTAGCCGTCTGCATAACAGTCGGTACGGCAGACGGTGTACTTTGTAGTGTCACCGTTGGTTTTGAGGTCTTTATAGCATGAGTTATATGAATCAATGAAGTAGCGTTAGCCTCCTTTGCAGGATTAGACTGAAAAAGTGAAGTACATCCAACAAGTAAAATCATTGATATCAGCACAATTATCATAATACTATTTTTCATTTGTACTCCTCCAAATAAAACAACAATTATCTCATTGTAATAAATTCAAACTCTCCGGGTACAATAGGAATAACCAATAAGCCATTTTCTTTTCTGAAATCAGAAACAGGCATTACTTCGCCGTTAACCAGTATTGTTGCCGCCTGATCATCAAACACAGGCATATATAAAGTTGCTGTTGTGTTTTTAGGTATTGATACATTATAAGTAAATGAACTTTCCTCAATATTCCAAGACACTGTAATCTTTCCGGCAACAGAGTCAAACTCTCCCCTTGCCCATCTGACGTTCTCCTGTCCTGAAGGCAATTCTTCTGCAGTACGCAAATCCGGTTGAGGCTTTAATATGATATGCTTAAATCCGGGTTTATCTTCATCAACAACAATACCTAACATATATTTGTACATCCATTCAACAACTGCTCCATACGCATAATGGTTAAATGAATTCATTCCAACGTCGCCAAAGCCCTTTTCAAGCGTATAAGAATTCCAACGTTCCCATACTGTCGTTGCGCCTTGGTATACACTGTAAAGCCACGATGGATCTTCTGTCTGAAGTAAAAGTGAATATGCAAGATTGCTGAGTCCGACTTCACTTAAGGTCTGAGTCAATATACCTGTACCGAGGAATCCGGTGCTAAGTTTATATCCGTTTTTCTTAATTTTTTCATCAAGTACTTTGATAGCTTTTTCACGACATTCCTCCGGCAGCAGATCAAACTTTAGTGCCATCAAATATGCTGTCTGTGAATCTTGAGTTAATTTACCATTTTCGTCAACATATATACTTTGAAAATGCTTTTTAATTTTATTATATAACTCCATGTATTCTACGGAACGTCTGTGGTAAAGGTCGCCTTCCGTTTCGGAAATTGCTTTGTTCATTTTACTGAAAAGCAGTGAATCGTATGCGTAATATGCAATACTTACGAAACGTCTGTCCGTAGGTTCATAAGCCAGCCAGTCTCCGTAACGCTGAGTAGGTCCTTCATAACCTTTTGTGCTAAGCCACGACATATAATCATACATTGATTCATAACATTCTTTTATAATATCTGTATCTCCATACATTGTATAAATAACGTAAGGCACAATTATACCAGCATCGCTCCAACCTGCTCCTCCTGCTGTGATAACTCTTGATGCAGGAATAACATCTGTATAAGCACCGCTTTCGTGCTGACTATCCCTTGCATCTTGAAGCCACTTATGGAAAAAGCCTTTAACATCTGCATTATACGCAGCAGTATTTGCAAATATTTGCGTATCGCCTGTCCAACCTAATGTTTCATCTCTTTGAGGGCAGTCAGAAGGAACGCTCAAATAATTTCCTCTTTGACCCCATAGAACGTTACTAAAGAGTTTATTGATATCCTTATGTGAAGTTTCAATAAATCCTGTTTCTTTTGTATCTGAGCCTACAACATCACATTTAAAGTTTAAAATTTCTATATCCTCTGTTGCAGTAATTTCAACGTATCTAAAGCCAAAGAACGTAAATGCCGGCCTGTACTCTTCACCGTTTTCTTTACCGCAAAGCGTATATTTTGCTTTTGCCTTTGCACTTCTGTAATTTGCTGTATAAAGAGAACCATCAGGTCCGTCATTTCCCCTTGAAAACTTACCGCTGTCATTTAACATTTCTGCATGACGAAGTGTTACAAGCGTATCTTTTTGACCTTTAACAGTAAAATGAGCCCAGCCAACCATATTTTGAGACATATCATATACAACTGTTTCGCCTTTTTTAAGAACGATATTTTTCGGAGCATTTTCTGCATCAAGTTGCTTTATAACATTAATTTTTCCAAGCTCTGAGCCGTTATCAACAATGCCATTATAAACAGTAGCACTTACAGGCTTCATATCCAAAAAATCTCTTATTTTTACTGTAGGACCAACCATAGGAGATATTACGCCTTTGAATCCTTTAAATTCAAAAGGCTTTTTCCATACACGGCTTACAGGATAATCATATGTTGAAATTTCTTCGTACGAATCATAGTTTGCATTATATACTTCGCCATCCCATATATCGGCATATCTTACCGGGCCGGAGGTCGTTCCTCGCCAACCGGTATCAGAGCATATATATTCTATAGTACCATCTTCATATTCAATCTTAATCTCGCATATGAAAGCAATATCGTTATCTTTGTATGTGTTCAGTGAAATCCTTCCGGCCCACCAACCGAGTGATACCGGTACTGCAACAGCATTTTTTCCTTTGGTAATAATTCCGGTCAAATCATATGTATAATACAACACTCTTTTATTAAAATCTGTCCAACCCGGCATCAATTCATCATTACCGACTTTACTGCCGTTAACGTATAAATTAAAGCAACCCAGAGAAGTAATATTAATAATACAATTTTTAATATCTTTCTTGATTTTAAAGTGTTTATAAAAAACAGGTATACCGAGTCCATCCGGAATATCTTGATTACGAATTTCAGGTGTTATAGGATATTCCCAAGGATTAATAACAGATCTTTTTTCAAATTTGTTTCTGCCAAAAGTTATCCATTTTGAATTTTCAAATACTTTCCTCATAATAATCTCCCTTTAATTTCATTTATTTTATTTATAGCATTCTGCGCTGTATATAACTTTTTAAGTTTTTTTTCTTTTACTCTGCCGTATACAGCTTCCACATCATAATTCATTATACCATAATTTGCACCCATTGGCTGAAAATCTTTACCAGAATAACACGAAATGTAATTTGCAAGTGCGCCTATCTGGGTTTCCGGTCCAAAAACGATTCGCTCTTTATTATTTAATTCGTTTGCTGCATTTAAACCTGCAACAAGTCCCGAAGATGTTGACTCCATATAACCCTCAACGCCTGTAATCTGACCTGCAAAATACACCGGTACACAAATAGGATTAACGTTATCGCGAAGCCTATACGTTGCATCTAGCATTTCGGGAGATTGAATATAAAGGTTTTTATGCATAACCCCGTACCGTGCATATTCAGCATTTTGCAATCCTGGAATCAATCCGAATACTCTCTTTTGTTCACCGAATTTAAGTCTCGTCTGGAATCCAACCATATTAAACAGAGTACCTTCTGTATTATCCTGCCTTAATTGCACAACAGCATAGTATTCCTCATTCGTAACAGGATGTCTCAAACCCACTGGCTTAAGAGGGCCAAATCTCAAAGTATCAATTCCTCTTTTAGCCATTGATTCAACAGGCATACAACCTTCATATAAATCAAGACTGTCAAAATCTTTAACTTCAGCACATTCTGCATTAATCAACGCATCATAAAATTCAAAATACTGTTCTCGTTTCATAGGGCAATTTATATAATCAGCATCACCCTTGCCATATCTTGCCGCTTTAAATACTTTAGACGAATCTATACTTTCTTCAAAAATAACGGGTGCCGCAGCATCAAAAAAGTGAAGCTTTTTAAATCCAAAAAGGCTTGAAATTTCATCAGCCAAGCTCTTTGATGTCAAAGGTCCCGTTGCAATTATAATACACTTACAATCTTCGCTTTTGCTAAGTAGTTCACTAATTGAATTAACTTCTTCTCTTACAATTGTAATATTAGGGTGTGAATTAATTTTCGCTGTAATTTTCTTCGAAAAGACATCTCTGTCAACAGCCAAAGCACCACCGGCGGGCACCGCACTTTCGTCGGCGCATCCAATTACCATACCACCAAGGCAACGCATTTCTTCTTTTAATAGTCCTGATGCGTTTTCAATATTTGTTGCCTTCAAAGAATTGCTGCAAACCAATTCAGCAAGATTTTCTGAAGAATGAGCTTCAGAAAACTTTACAGGTTTCATCTCAAACAATTTAACTTTAATCCCTGCCTGAGCAATTTGCCATGCTGCTTCACATCCGGCTAAGCCACCACCGATAACATATACTGCCATAGAATTGTCCTCATCATAATATTATGATTTTTTCTTTTTAAAGAAAGAAATATAATCACACTCTTTATTACTGCATTTCAAATATTTACCGCGTTTACCTTGCGCAATTTCTATAATCTCTCCACATTTAGGGCATTTTTCCTTTGTCGGTATGTTCCATGATGAGTACTTACACTCAGGATAATTGCTGCAAGAAACATACTTTTTACCGGTCTTTGTCTTCCTGAAAATAAGCTTATTACCGCATGTTGGGCAATCCACACCGACCTCTTCGATTATGGGCTTCGTGTTTTTGCACTCAGGATAACCGGGACAAGCCAAAAACTTGCCGAATTTACCTGTTTTTATTATCATCATTCTACCGCATTTATCACACGGAACGTCACTCTCCGGATCTGACAGTTTCACATGTTCAAGTTCCTTTACAGCTTTATCAACTTGTTTTGAAAAATCACCGTAAAAATCTCTTACAACGTCAACCCAGTTAACGCTTCCCTGCTCAATTTTATCAAGATTACCCTCCATACGGGCAGTAAACTCCACATTAACAATATCCGAAAAGCTGTTTTTCATAAGATCATTTACAACTCTGCCAAGCTCTGTTGGATAAAGTGACTTCTTTTCTTTTCCAACGTAGCCACGAGATTGAATAACAGAAATTGTAGGAGCATAAGTACTCGGTCTACCTATACCATTTTC
>JAGAQK010000163.1 GCA_017622825.1 Clostridia bacterium
CGTCTGGTGGGCTGTAAACTTTTCGTCACTTTAGAGCCCTGCCCAATGTGCGCCGGTGCAATAAAAGCAGCGCAAATAGACGAGGTGTATTTCGGAGCGTACAACTTGACGGAAGGTGCCGCAGGAACTGTTTACAACGTACTGCACCCCCACGTTAAAGTTTTCGGAGGCATAAAAAAGAGCGACTGTGAGTCGCTCCTTAAAAACTTTTTTTCAAATTTGAGAAAGAGTAAGCAATAATGCTTTTATTTTACTCTGTCAAAAATTTCTATATCAGACATGTACCATGTACCATTCCTGTTAACGTACCATATTCTTGTATTCGTCTCAAGCTTCTGCTGGAAATCGGGCTTACCTCTTTGTCCGAAAATCCAGTAATCAAAGTATACAGCGCATGAGAAGCAATCTTTGCCATATACTTTCAAATCGTAAGCTTCCACGTTTTCAAATTTGGTGTAATCGTGGTCTGTATACCAATATTGACGATATTCGCTCATATCCTTATACATTTGTGTGCCGCTTATGATTCCCGAAAGGAAGTTGCTCATTGAGACGTCGTTTGACATAAATCCCGCATATTTCTTTGCTCCTTTTATGGCAACGTCTTTGTAGGTAGCCTGCTGATCCTCCGGTACTGTGAAATTTCCGCGATACGTCATGCTCTCGCTATCAAATTCAAGCGGCACCGTAGCTCCGCTGTAGTTAGTTGCAGTAACGTTAAGTTCACCCGAAACAACAGCAACTTTGTATTTATTTATTACAGGCTGCGTAAAATACGCACTCGGTATATTTGCAAGCTCCTCCATTACAATGCCGCTTTCAACCTTCCACGCATCAGATGTCGTTATTTCTTTGCCGTTTACGGTAACTTTGTAATTAGATGGTATTTCAAAATTAAATACTTTAAAGCCTACGTCAAAAGTCATCGTCTGTGCATTGTACGTACATTCCATCACATTGCCGTTCTTATCTTTGACTATAACCTCCGGCTTCGCAACAAGCTGGTGTACTTCATAAGTGTTGAGCAGATTCAAAGCAGACTTATCCTCATCATTAATCATATATTTAATATATTGATTTTCCTGTGATTGTCCTGTAGCGTATTTATCAGTGAGTTTTGTACCGTTTACCGTCACTTCAAATCCTGCCGGTGCATTGATGGTAACGTTCAAAAGCTGCGCTACAATCTCATTGCTGCTGTTGTTTACAAGCTTTAGCGTTTCTCCCGCTGTAGTTTTTACTTCTATTTTTTCGGGTTTAGCTAAAAGTCCGTACACTTCATAACGGAATATTTTCTTGTTCTCACCGATAGTGTGTACTGTTTGCAAGAGCTGGTCTTTTGCGATTTCCTGTCTGAACTCCTCACCTATTGCCTTGCCATCAATATACGGAATGGTTGTCTCCGGTGCAAGAAATACTACTTTTATATCTGAAAAAGCAAAGGCAGAAAGGCAATCAAACTCATAAAGGCTAAAACCGAACGTACTTGTTTCTTTTGACTGTTTAAGTGTCAATTTACACAAATTCTTGCCGTCGGCCTGTATGGTGTACGCCGGACTTTCGAACCTATCATAAGAAAATGCCTTTTCATACGTTATTTTTTTACCGTCCATTGCTGCTTGTAATTTTGCTTTGTATTCGTCTCTCGATACGAGACCTGCCATCACAACATCAGTTTTGTCTAAAATCTCATCATATTTTTTATCTTCAAAAAGTTCTATAACACGGTCAACCTCGACAGTGTTTTGACTGCTTTCAAAATCAGAAAGCCAAAAAGATAATAAAATAATTCCTATAATCAAAATACATACAAATACACCAATAGCGCAGAAATATATTTTCCAGAATTTAGAGTTTTTTATAAGTTCTTTAATTTTACTCATTTTACTTCCTCCAATCTCTTAATTACCCTGCTCGTATTGAGTGTTAATTTGATCCACTCTGCTTACCAGAATTGACGTTGCCATTTTGCGCGGTCCATAAAGAGATGCACATTGTGTAATAATTTTAGGATTATTCTCGGTTTCTGAATTCTGAGCCATATAAGTAGATGATCCACCATCTAAGTTTGCGGCATTTACAGCGCCATAGCTCATCATTATTTCTATCAAATCCTCATACGTGGCACCCATACTTGAAGGCTGTCTGCCGTCAATAGTCAAAATTAGCATCGCGCCGTCAGCTCTTTGACCTATAGCTGTACGAGGATTAAGGCCCGCCTCCGTCATACTCTTTATTTCACAAGCCTGACCATTCATTACGAGGTATGGACCGAAGTTCAATGCTTCAACAATTCCCTGATCCAATGCTTGCTGTGCTGTCATTTTACCGAGAACCAAAATTCCTTTTTTATTGATTCCTATAACTTCGTACTCGCGGTTCTTTTCACCATACATAAGCTTGCCTTTTGAAATTACGATACCGGAAGAATTTTCTCTTCCTGTAGGTATGCCGCCGTTTCCTTTACCTGTATCATAAAATCCTCCGCCGTTTACACCGTACAGCGCATTATCATTTTTTACCATATTAAGCGTTGTAACACCTTCTTTGTCGCTACCGTACGCAGCAGGTGTGCCAATATAAACTCTTTTAGGATTTTGCACTATGAGAAGCTTTCCTTTATACGTTTTTCCTTCAAGATTAATGAGCTGTATGCTGTTTATATCAACTTGTTGTTGACCCTGATTTTCTCCGTTGTTTTCGCTTCCATCGGGAATCTGTATTAACGTTGTATCAGTCTGTCCGCCGCTATCCACAACGGAGTTATGCTCTATTATGCTCTCTACAGTATCATCAGACATAAACCACGTAGCCAAAAAGCCTGCGGCACTTGTCTCTGTAACAGTAAGAACAAATCTGTCTCTTGCTGCCTTTGACGGTCCGTGAAGAACTATAAGATCGGCGCAAACAATTGCAATAACCAAAGCCAGCACAAACGTAAGAAGTGATATTCCAACTCTTGCCAACACTTTTTTTGTCGTCATTTTATTATCTTTCTGCTTCTGAGGCTTTCTCGAACTTTCGCGCTGTGAATTATCTCTCGTATGCGGTGTGTTTCCCGGCTGTGCAGTATTACGCGTACGCGAAACGTTTCGTACAGGTTCGTGCTTTTCGAAATGCGACTGTATTGCCGCATGCGCATCATTTTCGTCAGAGGCAACCCTGTTAATGCCGGGGCGCCTTCCCTGCACTTTATGCACGGCAACCGTAGCAGCCATACGCTGCTTACGTTCCTGCCACTTTTCTATATACGTGCAAAGCTTGTCCACGACTTCTTCGCTACCTCTTTTTGAATAATTAATTTTGTATTTCATACAATAAAATCCTTCTTTTGTAAAATAAATTTATACATAGTTAACTATAACCCCAATACTTTTTTTAGTCAAGATTTCAAATGAAATTAATCGGCTTGCTCCGCTATCTTTTTCAGCTCGGTGACAAACGTACTTTCGCCGTCAGTTCTCTGCGGACATAGCACGTATAGGTATTTCCTTGCGCGCGTCATGGCTACATAGAAAAGCCGTCTTTCTTCTTCAAGCGCCTTTCCTACATTCGCCTTTCGCCCGGGGAATTCCCCTTTTACAACGTCAATTATAAAAACAGCGTCATATTCAAGTCCTTTCGATGAATGAACAGTCGAAAATTCCACGGCAGTGCAATCATCGCTGTATTTTTTTGCGCTTACATTATCAATTTTATCCAAAACCGATATCATATGCGCCACACTTTCCGTACGGCTGCACAAGTATTCCGTAAACTCCCCCAAAACGTCTTTATAGTACATATTTCGACCCGTTTCCCTACAGTGGTTTTCGATTTTTTCATACAAGCCATTTTCCTTCATTTTTCTTAATATTTTTGACGGAAAAGGTACGAACACGCTACTTCTTTCGATGGTTCGCATTTCACTTATTATTTCGTCAAGATAGTCTACCTCGTTCGTTTTGTAAAATTCGCCGTTACATTTGTAATCAAGTCCGTTGGATACGAAAACTGCTGACGGAAGCAGCCCTGATATGTTATTTCTGTACAAAATTCCTATTTTTATGTTTGGTTCTTGTTTTATGAGTTTTTTTGTTTCTTTAAGTAGAAACTCGGCCTGTTTTATACCGTTTTTTAATATTTTCACTTTCGGCAGCGGGCCTTTTTCATTTCTGCTGTAAAGGTCTTTTTTAAATCTTTCTGCATTTTGACTTATGAATTTAAGCGAACAGTCAACTATGTTTTTTGTCGATCTGTAGTTTCTTGAAAGATAATAGGTTTTGCAATCAGGAAAGTCTTTTTGAAACTTAAATAAGCATTCCGGTGCGGCGCCTCTAAAACCGTAAATGCTCTGGTCATCGTCGGCTACCACAAAAATATTTCCGTTGGCGGCAACGATTTCCATAATGCCAAATTGCTCTGCGGTTAAATCTTGTGCTTCATCAACTTGTACGTAATCAAATCTATGGCAGTACTTTTCTTTTACCGTTATCATATCTTTTTGTGTAGATGTCAGTATCTTTTTAGCGAAAATTATCATGTCATCAAAATCTATAAGTCTGTTCTTTTCTTTATATGACTTGTATTTTTCAAGTATCTTTTTGACATTTTTTATTTCAGGCAAATCTGTACTGTTTACGTTTATACTGCATATTTTTTCTATAACGTTATTGTCGGGGTGACTGTCATTTATATCCTTGTAGAGTTCAACAATTAATTTTTCTTTGCCTCCGCTCGTCCCCTCAAGTCTTGTGTATTTTATGTGCGTTATATTTTCGTATTCTTTTATTATTTCATTACAAAAACTATGTACTGTTTTAAAAACAGGTATATTTTCTCCCGTAGCATTGCAGCTTCCTACTGCTTTTATATACCTGTTTCTCATTTCATTTCCTGCTGCATTCGTGAACGTTACACAAAGAATCCTCTCCGGGGTTCCCGTCTTCCGGGCGAGCCTTACCGTTCTTTCTGTAAGAACTGTTGTCTTGCCGCTTCCGGGGCCTGCCAATGTAAGCACGGCACCTTGTATGTGATTTGCTATTTTTTCTTGCATTTCATCTAATTTTCTATCCACTTTTACCTCCAAAAAAGCAAAACCGTATTCTTGCACTTGCTTAGAATACGGTTTATCTTAATTGCATTATTAATTTTACATAGTTTAGTATACTCAGCGCTGCTTTAAGAGTCAACACCTGTCAACGCAAAAAATTTATGCGGAAATTCTAAAAACCCGCATAAATTCCGTTCACCCAGACCCTAAACTGACGCCGCAAGAGCAATAATTTATGCGGAAATTCTAAAAAACCGCATAAATTCCGTTCGCCCAGACCCTAAGCTGACGCTGCAAGAGCAATAATTTATGCGGAAATTTCAAAAAACCGCATAAATTCCGTTCACTCAAACCCTAAACTGACGCCGCAAGAGCAACAATTTATGCGGAAATTTCAAAAAACCGCATAAATTCCGTAAAAATCATTGCTGTTGTTTTCTCGCCTTCACAATGGTAATAATATTACCGATACATGCAACAAAGCCAAAAATATATGCAAAGGCAAGGTCCGAAGCAAACGCCTCACTAAGCTCCGGTGTTTCAAGGAATTCAGGGGTTACTTCAATTGCCTCCACTAACGTAATATCAAAACCTTCTGCATTAAGAGCCTTATAAAGTTCATAAGACGCACAGAAATACTCTGACAAGAAAATAACAACAATCATTACAATAATTGAAATAACAAGACATGCAATAGAATTTTTATTCTTGGTTTTTGCAAATAATCTGTAACCAAAACCTGCTAATAAGAAAATAACCAATCCGCAAATCCCGGCAATAAAACCAATTTGATAAATTGCGAAATAAAGAAGTCCTCCTAACAAAGAAAACAGCAATGCGCCAAAAAATCCGGCAACAATATTACCGTTGCCTTTATCTTCTTGAACCGGTTCCTCTGCTGTTTGCACTTGCTGTACATTAGCTTCTTCGGCAGAATCTATTATTTCTGTAAAATCCGACGAACCGCAAGCCGGGCAAAAATTTGCTTCTTCATTAATTTGAATACCGCAAGAATTACATTTTCTCATAAAAATTTCCTCCAAACTACCATGATAATTCATTAAAGCATATTACATTTTAAAAGTCAAACTCTTCAAACTTTTTTTGATTTCATATCTGATATTGCAATTATTATGCCTGCCAAGATAACTAACACAGTGCCAATTACAGAGCGAACACTTGCAGGCTCCGAGAAGACTAATATGCCAATTATTACGCTTGTTGTGGGCTCCAATGCACTGAGAATTGATGTTTTTTCGGAGCCGATACGGAACGCACTTTCCTGGAAGAGTACGACTGCTATGGCTGTTACAGCTATTGCGAAAAGCACACACAATCCCCAACCGCGCAAAGTAGCGGGAAAACTTAATGATTTCGTACACAAACCAACAATAAAAGTTGCCACAGAGCTTATAGCTATCACATAAAACGTGAACAGAAAGCCTGAAACTTCTTTGTATTTGAAAGTTGGCAGTATTGCCACATAAATCGCGAACGTGAGGCCCGAAAGTACCGCCAATGCGCCGCCCGTCAAATTAAAAGTATCTGCTGAGTTGTAAAACATGCAAATGCCTATAAAACAGACTGCAACGCTAATTATTGTAGCGGCTTTAAGTTTTTTCTTAAGAAACATTGCACCAATCAACAACACAAGGCACGGATAGACAAAGTGAAAAACGGTCGCTGTGCCCGAACTTATGTAATTGTATGACATAAATAGCAATATTGGCGTTAAGCAACATCCAAAAAGTGATATTATTGCCAAAGATGGCATTGCACGAAGCGGAATTTTTAATGTTTTCTTTTGCATAAGTGCCAAAACAGCAAGAATGGGTAGCGCCAAAAAGTTTCGCAGAAAAACGAGCGTTGTCGGTGTAACGCCGTCCATATATATATACTTGGCCATAAGTGGCATGCAGCCGTATATAACGGCGCTCAGTATTGCAAAAATGTATCCGGAAACTATTTTTTTATTCATATTCGTACCCTTCCTGTGTTTTACGCTTGCTGTAAAAAATGCGTTTTTATAAGCAACTTTCGCATAATAACACAATGAGGAAAAAAAGTAAATCATTCATAAACTTTCGATGCAATCAAATAGTTTTGCATTCACAAAAATATATGCTATACTTCATAAAGAACAAACTTAAGGATGGTTTTTATGGCAACAAAGTCAAAAATATTTTTATCCGTTCTTATTACATGCTGCGTTATATTTTCAGCATGTTTTTCTTTCTGCGCAAAAGCTGCCGAGCCCACCGGCATTTCGTATATTATTTATGAAAGCGATACAAAGCAGGCGCTTGAAAAACAGAATACGGAGGCAGCCGCTGACTGTTCGCTTTTGGCAAGGCTTATGACGTGTCTTATTGTGTACGAAAGCCCGGCGGTGTCAGTTACTGACTACGTTATGCCCTCAGAAGACAGCGTTTCTTCTTCAGGAAGATATTCACTTTATGCTTCAAATCAATATATGGTTGACCATCTGCTTAAATCCGTTATTTTGTGTAACGCCGATAATGCGGCGCGCGTTTTGGCCGAGAAAATCAATCCCAACAAAGAATATTTTGTGTCACTTATGAATCAAAAAGCAATCGAAATTGGCATGAAAAACACATATTTCACGAACGCAGACGGTGCCTTTGATGAATTACAGCGCACTTCTGTCTACGATATGTCGCTGTTTTGGGCTTATGCTATGTCAAACGTGCAATTTCGTAATGCCGCAGCAAATTCGGCAGCACATATATGGGGCGGTACGGCAGTACTCAACGAGTGCAAGCTTGTTTCGAACAACATTTTTGCAAATACATCTCTTACTGCAGGTGCACTTTCTGTTTACAATACAGACGAAAATTTATCCACTACACTATTTCACTTTGTCAGCACACAAACAGACAACACTCCGGCAGTGAAGCTCAC
>JAGAQK010000164.1 GCA_017622825.1 Clostridia bacterium
GAAAATACCTTGTCAGAGGCACTGCACGAGCACAACATACATACTGCCATTATGCTCAATAAAATGCATATAGCTTTTTTAACAATCTGCATTATTCAAACCTCTTTTACTATAATATTTCTGAAAAGCAAACTTCACGACGTAGTACGAAATAACCCCGCAAAGCGTACCAAGCACCGCACCGGCCAAAACGTCTGTAGGAAAATGCACGTAGAGATAAAGCCTTGTAAAAGCTATCACCGCAGCCAACGCCAATGCTCCGCTTCCCCACTTCTTATTGCATGCAAAAATCGCCACAGCGGCTGCAAAAGAAGCCGATGTGTGCCCCGATGGGAAAGAATAATCAGAAGGCGTACTTATTATAAGTTCAATACCTTCCTTGATGTCATACGGTCTTATTCTCGCCACAATAGGCTTTATTGTAATGTTACAGAAAAGCAAGCTGAGTATAAGCGCACCAAGCACTGTAATGCCGACTTTTCGTGTCTTAGGTACAATCGCAAGCACAAGTCCCAAAACTATCCAAAGCCAGCCGGCCTCTCCGAGAAAAGTAATAGCTTTCATAATGTAGTCCATTGCTTTACACGAGAAGGTATCTCTTATAAAATCAAGTACAGCAAATTCCCAATCCATTTTTTACCTCTCAGGCTTTCTTACCGTTCGTTCTGCTCATGAATTTCTCCACGTCAATTATAAATCTCTCATGAACACCCTCGCCTATTAAGCCACACTCATCGTATGCTTTTACGTTAAACACAAGCCTTTTGCGGTCAATTTCCACAAGCTCACTTTCGCAATGCACTTCCATTCCCACTGGCGTTGCAGCAACGTGTTTGACGTTTACCACCGTTCCGACTGTTGACTGTCCTTCTTCCAAATAAGACGAAACGCTGGCTGATGCCGTAAATTCCATAAGTCCTATCATGGCAGGTGTTGCGAAAACCGGCAAGTCGCCGCTACCATAAACTTCAGCAGTGTTTGTATCATCAACAATCACTTTTTTATTTCCCTTAATACCTATTTCCAACATAATAAACCTCCTGGTAGTTATATATTATTTTGCAGTTACTTTAAATTTTCTTTCGGTACCGTTTTTATCCATTTCAACTACAAATGAATAAGTGTAAGTACCATCTTCTTTGTATTCTATCTGGTATCCGTCATAATTGTTATTTTGGAATTCATAATCTATCCAGTTTCCTTCTACATTTTCCTGTATCAAAATGCCTTTTATGGCCGTCATACCGTCAATTTTTACTGTTATGCGGTTTTTACCGCCCGAAATTGCGAACTCGGCCGTGTTATTGTCTGCTTTTATTATTGGTATGTACTCATCTTCCACAAAAGAGCCTGTCAAGGCGGTAAGCTTTACCGGATTGAATACGGAATCTTGTCTTACTGCCTGCACTTTGTCGTCATTGGTTTCGGTTCCTGTACCCCACGGCAGCAGTATGAAGTCAATATTAATCGTGTCACCTTTTTTGAACGAAATGTCTCCTTCCATCAATGAAAGCTCGCCATAATTCAAATTTTCCTTATATGAATTTCTCAAAACGAAATTACCGTCCCATTTTCGGCCACCTATAGTGATGTTATAATCTTTCATTATGTAGGCGAAATTCATAATTCCCGTATTTTTATTATCAAGACCATAATACGCGAAGAAAGGATTTTTATTGCCGATATTAATAATCTCACTGAATCCGTTTGTTCTCGTGATGTTTTTTTCTTCTTTCTCGCCCATTTCATTTGTATGACTCATGAGACTAAATGCTTCTGATCTGCCGTCAAAGCTAAACAATGTGAAATTGTTTTTTACATCTTCAATTTTTAAATCCTTTAAAAACTCCAACGATAACGTATAATACGTCCTGTTTTCATCGTTTTGCGGGAATTCAACATGTCTTAATGTGTATTCATAAGATCCGCAATCAGATACATAACTATAATCAATATCAGCGTATGTCGGCCCCGAAGAACGAATTTCCGAACCTGTATACTCCGTACCCACTGTTTCGCCATTATTCATATATGACAGAAATCTCAATCTTCCTACTGAATTAAACTGCGGCTGTGATGACCACATAATGCCACTGCATCCTCTAAAATCAGGTAATGTCCACAAATCTTTACCAAATACATAATACGGTGCTATGCAGTTTGACTCCGTTACTCCTGTTGATAAATGGTAATACGACACGTGGAATTGTATTGATGATATCTGTTTCAGAGGGAATTTGCCCCAGTTTTGGTACAAATGGTGTAGTGAGTAGTCAATTTTTTGTCCCGCTCCGATATGAAGTGGTATGATTGAATTGCCGTATCCTCTATCTTGGGGATCATAGAAGGGTTCTTCTATTTCTCCTGCAAAGTTTTTACACACCTGTGTCGGTATCGGCATAAGATTGCCTGCAATGTCTGTGACAGTCGCGCACTCAAGTGCTCCCGTATCACTTTCCATTAAAACGTAGATTTTCCTGCTATCATCAGTGGTATTATTTATAGATATGTCAGATGTATAATACAAATCAGGTTTTTCATAATACGCTTTGCCGAAATTTGTACCGCCGCACGTGAATGTATACGCTCCTCTTAACGGGTCATACTGTTTAAACTTTGCACGCACAGTATTATCCGATTCAACAGAAATTTCAGCAAGCGGATTATTCTCTTCGTATGCTGCAAACTCGATACCGTCATAACTTTGTGTGCTATCGTTATAAATTCTGCTTCCCAAAACTCCGTCTTCACAATACTGTCTGATAACTGTAAATCCATTTTCTTCTTTTATTGATATTTTATATATATTACCGTCATTAGGCATAATGAAACCGATAACGCCGGCATCTTTTACTTTGAGTGCTACGTATTTTGGCGTCGTACCGTCTTCTTTATATTCAATTTTACTTTCTAATACTTTGTCTTTTGAGATTTTAAGTTCTACTCCAAACTCTGCGAAATCAAAATTCTTGCCGCCTGCTATTTCTGCAAGTCTGTATTCCTGGTGGAGCTTGTCTGAATATACGTGAAACGTCTTGTCAAGCTTATAATCTATACTA
>JAGAQK010000165.1 GCA_017622825.1 Clostridia bacterium
ATAAAAAGGGCATACGGTTTAAAAAGGCATACAGGACTTTCTTTGTTGCAACAATAGCAGTGCCGCAGTTTGTGTCACTTATGATAATGTCTAAAATGCTTGATACAGGTGGCGGCATGGCAGGTAGCGGCGGCGGTATAATTACTCAATTCGTTGAGAAAGTATTTAATTATCATTTGCAGTTTGGACTTGATATAAACACGACAAGAATTTTAATAATTCTTGTAAATATGTGGATAGGAATACCGTACAGTATGCTTCTTTGCAGTGGCATACTATTAAATATTCCAAAAGATTTATATGAATCGGCAAGAATTGACGGGGCAAGCCCTGCAAGACAATTCAGAAAGATCACATTGCCGTATATGCTTTTTGTGACAGGACCTTATTTGATAACACAATTTATTGGAAATATAAATAATTTTAATGTAATTTTTCTTTTAAGTGGCGGTGGGCCCGGCGATAATTTGAAATATACAAATGGTGCAAAGGGAACTGATTTGCTCATAACGTGGTTATATAAAATGTCGCTCGGTGTAGACAGGAATTATAAGCTCGCATCAGTCGTGGGTATTCTTGTATTTGTAATATCGGCAGTTTTTTCTCTCGTCGTGTATAACAGGTCTTCAGCAGTTTTAGGAGAGGAGAATTTTCAATGACATTTAAAGCTCAAAAAAATAAATCTGTATTTGGACAGCTCATTTTGACAGCATTATCTGTTATATGGATTATTCCTCTTTTTTATCTTGCAGTACAGTCCTTCAGAGGCGAGCCGGGAGCCTGGAGTCCAACGTTTTTTCCGCAGGAATGGACACTTGATAATTACAAAAGGCTTTTCACACAGACAAATTTCCCTTATTGGTACTTGAACACGCTGATTATTGCGATAATAAGCTGTGTTATAACAACGTCCTTCGTACTTGCGGTATCATACGCATTCAGCAGAATGAAATTTAAGCTGCGCAAGCCTATGATGAATATGATGCTAATTCTCGGAATGTTTCCCGGTTTCATGAGTATGTCGGCAGTCTATTTTTTGCTTAAAATACTCCTGCCTAACAATTATCAATCCATGGCAAGTCTGATTATAGTTTACTCTGCAGGAGCGGCGCTAAGTTATTACGTAGCAAAAGGATTCTTTGATACCGTGCCTAAATCTCTTGATGAAGCGGCCAGAATCGACGGCGCAGGAAGAGCACGTATTTTTGCCAAAATCATACTCCCGCTAAGTAAATCAATAATTATATATACTGTGCTAATCAGCTTTATTTCGCCTTGGTGCGATTTTATTTTCGTATCCTACATCATGTCCGGAGTGCCTGATACTACGAAATACACTGTTGCGCTTGGTATGTACAGGTGGCTTGAAAGAGAAAGCATACAGCAGTACTTTACGACCTTCTGCGCGGCTGCCGTAGTTGTTGCAGTGCCGATAACGCTGCTGTTTATGTGGCTACAGAAGTACTATGTAGAAGGCGTAACGGGCGGAGCGGTTAAAGGCTGATTATTATAATTTTAAGAGGTATTTATGGCAAGTTTATCATTAAAACACATTTATAAAGTATATGATGGCAACGTTAAAGCAGTAAACGACTTTTCTATGGAGATAAAAGATAAGGAATTTATAGTTTTTGTAGGGCCGAGCGGCTGCGGGAAATCAACTACATTGCGTATGATTGCCGGCCTTGAAGAAATCACGGCAGGCGAGCTTAAAATCGATGGAGTTGTTGTAAACAGTCTCGAACCTAAAGACAGAAATATTGCTATGGTTTTTCAAAATTACGCTTTGTATCCTCATATGAGCGTATATGAAAACATGGCTTTTGCGTTAAAAACTGCAAAAGTACGCAAAAAAGTAATTCACGAGAAAATTATTGAGGCGGCGGAAATACTCGGCATAACAGAGTATCTTGACCGTAAGCCAAAAGCACTATCAGGAGGTCAGCGGCAACGTGTTGCACTCGGCCGTGCAATCGTTAGAAATCCAAAGGTGTTTTTGCTTGATGAGCCGTTAAGTAATTTAGATGCCAAACTCCGCGCATCAATGCGTGCGGAAATTCTGCGACTCCATCACAAATTGCAAACAACTTTCATATACGTTACCCATGACCAGGTTGAAGCAATGACAATGGGAACGCGAATTGTTGTTATGAAGGATGGATACGTGCAGCAGATAGATACACCGCAAAATCTCTACAGACATCCTGTAAATAAGTTTGTTGCAAGCTTCATAGGTACGCCGCAAATGAACTTTTTTAACGGCACCATAAGCAAAAAAGAAGGTAAAGTGTTTTATGAATTTGACTGCGGCCTTAAAGTTGAGATGGATGAATTGCTGCTTGAAAAAGTGGTACCCGAATATTTAAGCGGCACACGTAACGTTTGCTTTGGCATTAGACCTGACGACATTATGCTTGATAGAGCAGAATACGGAAAGTTTATGCATAAAGCAACTGCGGTGGTTAGTGTTACAGAATCGCTTGGCGGCGAAACGCTTGTTTACGCTAACTTCAATACAGATAATATTGATAGTAAGGAAGGTCAGTTCACAGTTAAAGTAAGAGGAGAGTGCAGTGCTTCGTGGGGAGAAAATATAAACGTATTAATTGATAAGCGTAAAATATATGTGTTTGATAAAGAAACGGGAGCGTCTGTAAAATTGCAAATTCCTCGAGAAAATACTATATCCTGTAAAATTAAATCCGGTCGCATGAATATAAATAATCAAACTTTTAATTTGCCGCCTGCTTTAAGTAAGACAAAAGACGGTATTGCGAAAATTATTATACCCGCTGCTGCTGTTGTGCTGGGAGAAGGAGAGGGTAAAGCTGAAATTACAAACATCGAAAAGTTTACGAACGAGACTCTTTACAGTCTTAAGGTAGGTAATATAAATTTGTTTGCAACAGAAATGTGTGTGCCTCGATTTAACAAAGGTGACAGTGTGGATTTTGACGTGGATTTCAGTATGATATATTCAGAAGAAGTTCTTATACATCCTGTAAAAAGAAATAACAATTTGCCTGTAAAATTTGTAAAAAAAAGACGAGATAAGAAATACGATTTTTATTTTGAAACAGAGGGTAAATGTGTATTAGTACCTGAAAGTATAAAAGAAAAATTATTTTCATCAAAAGGAACCGATGTCTTTGATGCTCAAATAGAGCTGTTGTTTGGCAATAACGGTTTTATTACTGAAAAAACTCTTGATTATAATAATGATGTTCTAACGGGAACTGTTGAAGAAATACTTGATTACG
>JAGAQK010000018.1 GCA_017622825.1 Clostridia bacterium
CGCTGCCCTGTCTGGCGATAAGAGCATCACCGCAGGATGGGCAGAAGCATTCACACATAGCGCCTCTTTGAGCATTTGAAATATGAATGATATTTCCGTCTTTATCGGCAGCATAAAGTAAGTTGTATTGCATTTTATGGCGTGATCCTTTCAACGAAAGAAAGATTTTTTATAACTGTCCTATAATTATAGACTACTGCGATTTTTGTTTCAATAGATAAAATTATTGATTTTTGAAAAATAGGCTTGACTCTGACGTTACGTTATGCTTTATACTTATGCTGCAAGGAAAAGGAGCTGAAATAATGAAAACGGTAAAAGAGGTAAGTGAGCTGACCGGCGTGAGTATACGCACGCTCCATTACTATGACGAAATCGGTTTGCTGCATCCGGCGCAGATAACCGATTCAGGATACAGATTGTATGACGATACATCTTTGGAAAGGCTGCAGCTAATACTTTTTTTCCGAGAGCTGCAGTTCCCGCTCAAGGACATAAAGGGAATAATAGAAAGTCCGGTTTTTGACAGGAATAAAGCGCTTGACCAACAGATCAAGCTTTTAAAACTGCACAAGGAGCATATTGAAAACCTTATAGACCTTGCTGCCGGAATAAAATTGATAGGAGTGAAAAATTTGGATTTTAAAGCCTTTGACGTAAAAAAGATAGACGAATACGCGCGTCAGGCAAAAGCTTCATGGGGCAACACCGAAGCGTATCGCGAATTTGAGCAAAAGAATAAAGACCGCAGTATTGAAGATAACAATAAACTGGCTGCGGATATGATGCATTACTTCAAGGTGTTCGGGCAGCAGCGCGAACTCGCACCGGAAAGCGAAGAAGTACAGCAGACGGTTAAAGATCTGCGCGAATTTATTACCGATAATTTCTATAACTGTACTCCGGAGATATTTGAGGGACTTGCATCAATGTATGCCGGAGGCGGCGGTTTGACCGAAAATATTGACCGAGAAGGTGGGGAAGGCATGGCGCAGTTCGCACACGACGCGATAAAATACTATTGCAGAAAGCTAAAAGAAAGCTGATAAAAGTAATGCATACGGGAGTCTTCTATCATGGCAGACTCCCGTATGCAATTGTGTATGATATGACATATTTGTATTATTTATTCAATTGACAATGTATTGAATTATTGATATAATATAGATGCAGAAAAATATCCGGGGACGTAATGGTTTCGACGGGGATTTTGAACTGCGGTAAGCGAGCAGCGGTGGGGCACCGCTATAAAAGCTTCAACTTAAAAATTAAACAACAATAAAACTGTTGCTTACGCTGCCTAATTAGGCGCGTCGTCCGACCTTAGAGTACCGCGGCTTTGGAAGGGCGTCATTTAGCGGTGAACGTGAACGGCGGAGCGGCTTGGCCGCCGTCATGCATAAAAGCCTACCGAAATAAGCAGCCTGTCCGAAGGCGTCTTATCGGGGGAATCTTAAATTTCGGACTACGCTCGTAGAAAGCTGTACGGATGAATCTTCGGACGCGGGTTCGACTCCCGCCGTTTCCACCAAAAAGCCACCCTTGACCCTTTGGGTCTTGGGTGGTTTTTCTGTGGAAAACAGCCGGCTGCCGAAAACACGCGCGAGAATTGCCGAGCAGAGCGATTCCTCAAAGCAGTAAAAGCCCACACCGGCAATTGTCAAAGCAACCGCAAAGTGGTTGCTGCCGGGTCTTGACTCCCGCCGTTTCCACCAAAAAGCCACCC
>JAGAQK010000166.1 GCA_017622825.1 Clostridia bacterium
CATTAAACGGCTGCGTAAATCTGTTACTTACAAGCAAAGCAAAGTTTGTATTCTGACTTCTGAGAGATGGGTCGCTGTAACTGTGTCCGTTTACCGTAATAATACCATCAACGTTTTCCATTACAACGTGTCCGTAAGGATTCATACAAAACGTTCTCACGTTATCTCCGTATAACTTTGTACGGTATACAAGTTTTGCTTCATATACAACGTCTGTTATGTGTTCAAATACTGCTGCGGGAAGCTCTACGCGCACTCCGATATCCACTTGGTTATTTATGAGATTAATTCCCATGTTTTTACATTCGGACGAAAACCACTCAGCTCCCGAACGTCCGGGTGCTACTATAAGATATTTACACTTAATTACTTCTGCACCTTTTATTGCTAACTCGTATGAGCCGTCAGTAACCTTATGAATGTGCTCCACTGTCGTATTGCACACAAGATCAATTCTGCTTTCAAGATACTCTGACATATTTGACAGTATCTTAAGATTCTTCTCAGTACCAAGATGCTTTACAGAGGCTTGAAGCAAGTGCAAATCGTGGTGCAAAGCTTCTTTTTCAAGTTTTATCGCTTCGGGTGAGAATGTTGAAAATCTCTCCTTGGTGGCTCCAAACGAAATATTCACGCTGTCAACGTATTCAATCAAATCCATTACATCCGACGAAGGAATATAGTCATTAAGCCAGCCGCCAAACTCAGTTGTAAAATTAAACTTACCGTCTGAGAAAGCACCTGCACCTCCAAAGCCGTTCATTATGCTGCAGGAGGGACACTTTATGCATCCCTTTGTTTTTCCTGCTATTATCGGACATACTCTTTTTTGAATTGATTTTCCCTGCTCAATCATTGCGATTTTGAGTTCGGGGTGAAGTTTGTTTAATTCATATGCAGCGAAAATACCTGCCGTGCCTCCGCCTATGATTACTACATCATAAGTTTTCAATTTGCATTCATCCTTTCGGTTATAAATTAAATTGTTGAATTTTCAGCCTCGTGACGAATCAACGTCATTGTCGATTCATAAAGATTTGCGAATTCGGGATTTCTCTGTGCCTCGCATATAAATGACTGACGAGGTGAGTTGATATCTTCTCCGCTAATCTGGAAGAATCCATACTTATCACACATTGAGCGTACTCTACGAAGCTGCTCCATTGTGTTTCTTGAAGGCATGTATGTAACAGCCTTAAACTTCAAATCTTTAATTACATCAAACAAAAGGTCTATATAATCGTCCTCAAATTTTTGTGTTTTCTTATCGCCTGTTACAGAATCACCTACGTCTCCCAAGTATGCATAAGCTGAGAATGCATTGATTTTAGCGGCGAGCGCTATCATTTCCGTAACATCCGGACATTCTTCGTCAGCGTCAATGTAGAATTTTTCTACAAGATTACTTTTAAGCGCGCCGAGAAGGTCGTACTCGTAGTTCACGTTGTCAGCATCCTCGAGGAAGCCTCTTACCTTACCGCTTACGGAAATTCCCATGTCGTCTGTGAGGAATTTCACTACTGCCTCTCCCTTGCCAAAACGTTCTGTGATTTTCTTTGAGAGTGCGAAAAGCAAGTGACGCTCTGTTATGCTACCGCCGTTTACAAATTCGGAAAGCGGCACAACATCCTTGTCAAAGTCTGTTTTGATACCGTAAGGAGCCGTGAGCTCGTTAATTCTGTCTATCATTTTGCGATTACGTTCATTTCTTTTTGCTACATAAGGTTTAAAGAAATTTACTACTTCGTCTATGTGCTGATGCGGAACACCGTGCATTGTGCAGTATGCTATACCCTTTTGGTCCGGGTTGTTAATTCTTTTATCTCCTAAGGGAGTGTTTTTCATATTTACCCTGCACTCTACGCCGATTGTTGTGAGAATTCCTACAATTTTACCTGCTTCAATAAATTCTCTTGCGCCGCTGAGTGAATCGTGGTCCATTATACCTGCTGTTTGAAGTCCTGCATTATAAGCCATCCAAACTGCCTTTGTTGGTGAATAAGGTGAAAATGAAAATGTTGTGTGGATATGATTGTTTACGTCATTTCCCTGCTTTGGTGCCTCAATCTCACCTGCTTTAATCATTTCCATAAGTTTTCTTAAAGAATCAAGACGTACGTTAACGTCTGCATCATTAAGTTTTAAAATCAATTCTTCTTTGTTCATAACATAACCTCCGGTTTATTATTAAAATATATAATTATTATTTTTAAAACAATGTAAGCTGTTCGCCGGGCTTGTCGGCGTCTTTTATAAAGCTTCCTGCGATTGGAATATTCTTTGTCCTATAGACTTTATAATCCGCGAAGCCACAGTCTTCTGCTTTTTTCATGTATTTTAATTTATAATCTTTCTTCAATTTCAACACTTGCACTCCTTGTGAGCTTTTTGTTGTCTTAAGCGGTACAAGAGAAGCTTTGAATACGAGAATTCTGTCATTACTGCTGCACAGCGCTACTTCAATATCTTCTTTTATATAAATCACGTCAACAAGCGGTGATGCGCCGCCGTAAGCATTAATTAACTTCTTTCTGTTATTCTTCGTCTCATACGCACTGAGCGGGATTCTGGAAACCTTTCCGTTTTCAAATGCGAATAATACCTCTCCCGAGTAATCATCCGTTACAATGAAGTACAAAATACGCTCGTTTGCATCTAAGCCCAATATGTTTTGTAAATAGTCACCGAGTGAGCCTGCTTTGCTGTCCGGCAAGTCGTATATTTTCATCTTGTAAACAGCTTCTTTGTCAGAGACGAAAATAATTTCTGACTTATTGTGCCATTCTGCTTCCTGAATAATACTGTCACCGTCTTTAAGTTTCTGCTCAGGAGATGATCTTAATGCTGTAAGAGGGATTTTCTTTACATAGCCATCCTTTGTAAGGAAAATCTTAAGATTGTATTCCTCTATAAGATGGTCATTCGTTATAACTGTTACTTCTTCTTCATTTATAACGTCTGTCAATCTGTCTTTTGCATATTTCTTTTCTATTGCTCTGAGTTCGTGCTTAATTCTTGTTTTTATGCGATTTTCTTTATTAAGCATATCCTCCATATCGGCAATGTCTTTTAAGAGTTTTTCAATCTCGTCTAATTTGTTAAGGATATATTCTTTATTTAAATTGCGCAATTTTATTTCTGCAATGAAATTCGCCTGTATTTCATCAATGCCAAATCCCCACATCAAATTAGGAATAACGAGATCATCATGCTCTGTTTCTCTGATAATCTTAATTGCTTTATCAATATCCAAAAGTATCTTTTCGAGACCTTTTAATAAATGCAATCTGTCTTTCTTTTGTTTAATCTCATATGCAAGCTGTCTTTTTATGCATCCTATTCTGAATTTCAACCACTCATCAATAAGGCTTCGAACACCGAGAACGTTAGGTCTGCCGTTGATAAGCACGTTGAAATTACATGCAAAAGAAGATTCTAATGAAGTAAACTTGTACAGCTTATTCATTATTTCCTCCGCATCTGCAGATTTTCTAATATCAAGAGTTATTTTCAAGCCGCTCAAATCAGTTTCATCACGCACATCAAGTATATCCTTGATTTTACCTTCTTTTACAACTTTTATGATTTCTTCCATTATTGCTTCGGAAGTCGTACTATAAGGAATCTCAAAAATTTCTATGCAACTGTTTTTCTTGTCATATCTGAATTTACCGCGTATCTTAACGCTGCCTCTACCCGTTTCGATAATATTTTCAAGTATTTTCTTAGTATAAATGACCGTACCGCCCGTAGAAAAGTCAGGTGCGGTTATATATTGAAGTAAATCTGCTTGTTTATTATCAATATAGGCACACGTAGCATCACAAATTTCATGAAGATTAAAGCTGCAAATATTCGTTGCCATACCTACGGCAACACCCTGATTGGGATTTACTAATATTGTAGGAAAAGTTACCGGTAACAGTGTTGGCTCTTTCATCTCGCCATCATAGTTATCTACAAAATCAACTGTATTTTTATCTATGTCTTTAAACAACTCTTCACAGATTTTTTCAAGTTTTGCCTCTGTATAACGAGGTGCGGCAAAAGCCATATCTCTTGAATAATGCTTACCAAAATTACCCTTTGAATCAACGTACGGGTGCAAAAGTGCACTGTGGTCTCTGGTCATGCGCACCATCGTTTCGTAAATTGCCATATCACCGTGAGGGTTGAGCTTCATTGTTTCACCGACAATATTGGCAGACTTTGTGCGGCTACCGTTTATTAAACCTTTTTTATACATTGTGTAAAGAAGCTTCCTATGTGATGGCTTTAGTCCGTCAATTTCCGGAATAGCGCGCGAAACAATAACGCTCATTGCATAGGGCATATAGTTTTCTTCCAACGTATCCGTAATATGCTGCTCTACGCAAGGGCTTTCAGGTTTAACAATTTCTGTTGTATCATTATCGTTTTTCTTCTTTGCCATAAGTCGTCACCTCACATTACATCAAGGTCATCAAGATAAAGATGTCCGCATTCTCTTATGTGTTCTTTTCTTGCTTCCAGTGCATCTCCTAAAAGCATTTCGAAATAATATGCTGTTTTTTCTGCTTCTTCCGGTACAACTTTAATAAGTCTTCTTGAAGAAGGGTTCATTGTTGTCTGCGCCATCATTTCCGCTGTATTTTCACCGAGACCTTTAGAACGCTGAATTGTAATTTTTCCCGTACTTGCAATCTCATCAAGTATTTTCGCTTTTTCTTTATCATCATAAGCAAAATAAGTCTTGTTTTTGCAAGTTATTTCATAAAGCGGAGTCTCGGCAATAAACACTTTGCCCTCCGTAATAAGAGAAGGCATAAGTCTGTAAATCATAGCAAGAACAAGTGTCCTTATTTGGAATCCGTCAACGTCGGCATCTGTACATATTATGATTTTTGCCCATCTGAGACTATTCATATCAAACATGGTTAAATCTTTATGCTTTGATTTAACTTCTACACCACATCCGAGAACTCTTATAAGGTCAACAATAACATCACTTTCAAAAATCTTACTGTAGTCTGCTTTAAGACAGTTAAGAATTTTACCTCTTAAAGGCATGATTGCTTGGAATTCACTATCTCTGCTTAATTTTACAGAGCCCAAAGCAGAGTCACCCTCTACTATATAAAGTTCGCGTAACTCCGGGTCTTTTGTACGACAATCAACGAACTTTTTAACTCTGTTTGTCATGTCAATAGTGCCTTGAAGCTTCTTTTTTATATTTATACGTTGCTTTTCTGCAGACTCTCTGCTTCGTTTATTTATAATGACTTGTTCCATGATTTTATCTGCTTCAAGCTTATTTTCTATAAAATAAACTTCAAGCGTTTGCTTAATAAAATCTGTCATTGCTTCCTGAATAAATTTATTATTAATTGCTTTTTTTGTCTGATTTTCATAACTCGTCATTGTAGAAAATGAGTTTGTTACGATTATTAAGCTGTCTTGTATATCGTTGAATGATATTTTACCTAAATCTTTTGTGTTTTTTCCTTGTGCCTTAATGTATTTATCAATCTCGCTTACAAAAGCATTTTTCACAGCTTTATCCGGAGAGCCGCCGTTTTCAAGAAAACTTGAGTTGTGATAATATTCTATAAGGTTAATCTCATTGTTAAAACAAAACGCAAATTGCATTTTCACCTTGTAGTCAGGCTTATCTGCGCGGTCACGACCCTGTGCTGATGCTTCTGAAAAATGCACTCCTGTTATTTCTTTTCCTGCGGAAATTTCTTTTACATAATCAATAATTCCATTGTCATATACGAATTCAAAGCGTTGATTTGATTCTTCATCATAAAGCTTAAATTTCAAGCCGGCATTTACTACCGCTTGTTTCTTTAATGTTGTTGTAAAAAACTCTAAAGGAATATTTATATCATTAAAAACTTCAAGATCCGGTTTCCATTTTTGAAGTGTTCCCGTATGCTTGTAGTCACATTTTTCTTTTTTTAAGCCACCTACATTGTAGCCTTTTTCAAAATGTAAGTCGTATTTAAAACCGTCTTTATAAACGGTAACATCCATATATTCTGAGCTGTATTGTGTGGCACAGCTTCCAAGACCGTTTGTACCGAGACTGTACTCGTAGTTTTCTCCGTCATTTGTGTTATATTTACCACCTGCGTACAATTCACAATATACGAGTTCCCAGTTATACCTCCCCTGCTTTTTATTGTAATCCACAGGGCATCCGCGTCCGTAGTCACGAATCTGTATTGATTTGTCTTTAAATCTTGTTATTTCAATTACTTTGCCATGACCTTCTCTTGCTTCATCTATTGAATTGGCAAGAATTTCTATAAACGTATGTTGACATCCTTCAAGACCGTCGGAGCCTAAAATTGCGGCAGGTTTTTTTCGAACTCTGTCGGGACCTACCAATGCAGTAATACTATCGTTGGTGTATGTGTTATTGTTCGCCATGTTTCCTCCTTGATCTGTCAGCATATAATTAATATAACTTAATATAACGCCTTTACGCAAACAATTCCGCAAGGTCGCGTCCTAAGTATTTTTGATACTAAGAACGCGACTGCGGAGTTATTTTTTCAACAAATAATTAACTGAATGTTTTTATCAGTTAAGCATATTTTGTCCGCCTGTTACAGGGATTGCTTGTCCTGTCTCATACTCCTGCTCTACAATATAGAATATTGCTCTTGCAACATCTATAATCTCGCATCCGCGATGCATAGGCACTTTGCTCTCATAGAACTCACGTACGTCAGCAACACTCTTAGCTCCGGGTACTTTACCTGCTTTGAAGTACTGAACAAAAAGTCCTTTTTCAGGGTCAGACCACAATGGACCGTTGAGCAAGTTACCGGGGCAAATCGCATTTACCTTAATATTGTAAGGTACAAGCTCAAGTGCAAAGCTCTGTGTAAGACCAATACCGCCGAATTTGCTTCCTGCATATGCGAAATTCTTATTGCTTCCCGCAAGACCTGACTTAGAGTTGATTTGGATGATATCCATAGGATAATCGGGCGCGAATTTATTTTGAATCTTCATAATTCTTGAAGCAAGCTTTGCACAGAGATAATATGCAGTATAGTTAATCTTTGTTACAAGCTCAAACTTAGGAACTGTCATTTCCTCAAGGCTGCCGGCAATAGCAATACCTGCGTTATTTACGAAAATATCAAGTCCGCCGTAAGCAAGTACTGTTGAATAAACCATCTCAGTAACGGCTTCTTCGTTACCAACGTCTGCTCTGCAAGCAATTGTCTTGTTCTTGCCGTATTTTTCATTCATATTGTCGCTGTTTGCTTTTGCAAGGTCATAATTAAGGTCAGCAATAACAACATTAGCGCCTTGCTTGAGCATTTCGTCAGCAATACCCTGGCCAAAGCCCTGCGCACTACCTGTAACAATAGCAATTTTTTCATTGAGTCTCAATGCAGCGCCGCCTGCCAAGCTAACTTTTGAACGGTAAGATTCAACTTCCCAGTTGCAAATAAAGTCTATCATGTACTGTGTCATAAACAAAGGACCGCCAAAGCCTTCTGAGTAAACACCGATTTTGCATGCATCCAAGAATACTTCTGCGCAAATGTCTGCATTCTTCTTGTTTGTACCCCAAGCAAAGAATCCGAGATTCTGGATTGCAACTATTTTAGGAGCAAAGCCGTTCTTTGCAACGTATGCTTCAATACCTTCTTTGATAAGAGCGTACTGTTTCTCCATATCATCATCTGCTGCAATGTAAAGTGCATAAGGCTTGCAGTAAACTATATGGTCAGGTGAATAAGCTGAAGATACGGGATAGAATGACTTCTCATCTTTTACAAAGTTCATTACTTCTTTATTTGTGCAGAACGTAACGATTGATGATGCCGCATCGTTTGCTTTCTTCAAAAGCATTCTTATTGCAGGAGCAACCAAAGCTGCTTTCTCTTTATTGAACTCAACTGCCTTAAAGTCAGGCTTTCTTGTGATTTTGCTTTCGATTTTATCAAAAACGTATTTTGTTTTCTTGTTGATTTCTCTTTCACTGTTTGCAGCAATGAACACACCATGGTTTTGAAGAAGGATAATATCAGCATCCTTGCCTGTTGAAGCCTTGTATGCATCCATTTCTTCTTTTAATTTTGCTGCAAGAACGTATCCGGGCTCGATAATGTCTATCCAGATTACATCGTCGCCAAAAAGTTCTTTTGCGATTTCTTTACCTTTTGCTCCGCAAGTCATACCGTTGAGCATTGAAGGATGAGTATGAACAATGTACTTATAGTTGATAAGATTGTGCAAAAGTGTCTCAACGCTGGGACGCTTTGAAAGCTCTGTTTTCTCTCTTGCATCCATCATATCCTCAAGCACTTGTGCTTCTCTTTCTGCAGCATCAGAAGAATATTCTTTTGTAAACATTGCTGCAAGCTTTTTACGGTTCATCTTAACAAAACCGCACTCTGTAATTGTCGCCAAAGTTGTACCTGAACCTTTAATATAAAGATATTTTGAATCTTTATAAGACGTATTACCGCCTCCTGCAAGTACAAACTCAGGATTTGCGCCATATTTGTTTGAAATAGCTACTATTTTTTCTAATGACATTTAAAAAGCCTCCTGAAGAAGTAAATTTTAACCAACTAAGTATATATCTCCCGCTTGCTTTTGTCAACTTTTTACGGGAGCTCTGTAAGCAAAACGAAAAGTCTTTTCGGGCACGCAAATCACTTCGCAAGACGGCTGCACTGACTGTATTCTCGCGTCACTTCCGGAGTCATATCTGTAAACAGGTTCCTCGATTGCAGTGTAGTCACCCGCAAGTATGTACGTGTGCGACGGATATTCCCTCATTTCCTCGCTAAGCAACACTTCTTTGCGCGCATGACCTACGAAAATCACGTCGCCCGCCTTAACGTCTTCCACTTTTTCAATTCTTTGAAAACCATGCAACTTAAGAAAAGTTTCAATACTTCCTTCTATGCCGTCAAGCTTATGTCCAAAAAGCGGCAAGCCCTTAACAGAAGGCTGCCATTGCGTATAACCGGCATCGCCAAGTACCCAACCAACAAATCTGTCGCATGATACGATTTTTTCTTCCTTCGTCAAATAAGGATTAAGGCTTGCATTACCGTATTTCCATTAATGCTCTCTCATATAGTCCGCATTTCTTTTGGCAAACGCGAGAATGTTCAGTACTGTCATGTTATATTTGCCGTACTTAAAGTCGCCTTTTTCATCTGCTACGTAATATCCCAGATACGCTTTCTCGTCAGCATCTGCCACTGCCTTGTCATAATCTGTGTACTCGTCTGATTTCAAACCCGTGGTAGTTTGTAAAAACCATTTCTGCATAAAAATCCCCCTCCGGATACTTATTTTTACAATATTATACATTATATTACAACTATTGACAAATCCTGTCTGATTTGATATCTTTTTCCCTATGTAATATATATTTTTTCACAATACGGAGGATTGAAAATGAAGTTAGTTTATGGTGTAAAAGACAAGCCCAAATTCGGACAGCTTATTATTTTCGCTATCCAGCAATTATTGGCAATTATGACAGCCACTCTCGTTGTGCCTGTTATTATCAACAACACTTGCGGTACTCAAATGAGTTCTGCTGCCGCTTTGTTCGGTGCAGGTGTCGGTACAATTATTTATTTACTTTTAACAAAGTTTAAGAGCCCTGTATTTTTAGGCTCATCATTTGCTTTCATTAATTCAATGGTAGCATCTGTTGCAGGCGCAGTTTCAATGGCTGCGGGATACATCGGTCTTATACTCGGTGCAGTTTTTGCAGGTCTCGTTTACGTTGTAATCGCTGTAATAGTTAAATTCGCAGGCGTTAAATGGATGAACAAGATAATGCCCCCTGTTGTTATCGGCCCTACGGTTGCAATAATCGGTCTTTCACTTGCCGGCAATGCTATCGGCGATATGTCAAAGGGAAATGTTGCAGACGTTACGGCAGCTCCTCAAATAACGATTCTTTGCGGTGTCATTACACTTTTGATTACTATTATTGCTTCTATTTACGGCAAAAAAATGGGCAAGCTCATTCCTTTCATTTTCGGAATTCTCGGCGGCTACGCTGTTGCAGGTATTTTTACTGCGATAGGATATGCTGCTGATGTTGATTCTATTAAGATTTTAACTATTGAACCTTTTAAAGCTCTTGTAGCCGGCGGCGTTTCGTTGGATACTTTCATTAAAGTTCCTGATTTTACATTTATGACTGCATTTAAAGGCTTTGGCGATATCAACATGTCATATATTAGCACGGTTGCTGTTGCATATATTCCTGTTGCATTTGTTGTTTTTGCCGAGCATATTGCTGACCACAAAAACATTTCGTCTATTATTGAGCAAGATTTGCTTGAGAATCCCGGTCTTCACAGAACACTTCTCGGAGATGGCGTCGGTTCGATGTTCGGTGCTTTGTTTGGCGGATGCCCAAATACTACATACGGAGAATCAGTTGGATGCGTTGCTATTACGAAGAATGCTTCTATCTACACAATATTTACCGCAGCAATTTTGGCTATGGCTATATCATTCATTTCGCCTTTCATCGCCTTTGTAAATTCTATTCCTTCTTGCGTAATGGGCGGCGTTTGTATGGCTCTTTACGGTTTTATTGCTGTTTCAGGTCTTAAAATGGTTCAAAAGGTTGATCTTAACCAAAACAAGAATCTCTTTGTTGTGTCTACGATTCTTATTGCCGGCATTGGCGGTTTATCACTTACTTTCGGTAAAGTTACAATTACATCAATTGCCTGTGCATTAATACTCGGTATTATTGTTAACCTAGTAGTATCAAAATCAAAAGAAGGTGACGATAATGAGTAAGGTCAAAATTTTCGACCATCCTCTTATACAACACAAGACAACCATTCTCAGAAAAAAAGAGACAAGCAGCAAAGAATTTCGTGAGTGCATTGAGGAAATTACAACCCTTATGTGCTATGAAGCTTTAAATGATTTACCTCTTGCAGACGTTGAGATTGAAACGCCAATCAAAAAATCGACTCACAAGATGCTTGCCGGTAAGCAATTGGCTATCGTTCCTATTCTTCGTGCCGGTCTCGGTATGGTTAATGGAATATTACGTCTTGTTCCTGATGCTAAAGTCGGTCATATAGGTATGTACCGTGATGAAGAGACTTTAGTGCCCTATGAATATTATTGCAAGCTTCCTGCAGATATTGACAAACGTTTGATTATTGTTGTTGACCCGATGCTCGCAACGGGTGGCTCTGCAATCGATGCAATTACTCAAATCAAATCATACGGCGGTGTTCACATTAAATATCTTTGTATTATTTCCGCTCCGGAGGGCATCAAAGCATTATCTGAAACCCATCCGGACGTTGAGATTTATTGTGCTAATCTTGATGAGGGACTCAACGAGAAAGGTTATATTGTTCCCGGTCTCGGTGATGCCGGTGACAGAACTTTTGGCACAGATAAATAAATCGGTTTAACCGTACAATTTATACGTTTGAAATAAGTGTCGTCAGGGATTTTTTCTGTTCCTCTGTCGGCACTTTTAATTTGCCGTTTCTAATCAACCATATGAACACGAAAAAACAAAAAGGTTAGAGAAATTTTATTTTATCATATCAATTCCTTTTTGGAGAGTATCCAAAGATATAGCCCCGGTCGCTTGAGCAATCAAAAACCCTTCTGCATCTATAAAGTATGTGGTAGGTAAGGAATATACGCTGTAAGTGGTTGCCGCATTGTAATCTGTATCATAGAACACCGGAAAGGTATACCCTTTTTCTGAAATAAACGCCTTTGCGCTATTTAGCGTTTCACGACCGCCGGTCATATTGACCATCAAGAAATGTATCTCATCGCCAAGCTCCAAATATTTTTTATGAAAGTCAGGCATCTCGCTTTGGCAAGGACCGCACCAGCTCGCCCAGAAATTCAGAACGACCGGCTTACCCAAGAAATCAGACAGATTGACTTTTTCCCCCGACACATCAAAAACAGTAAAATCCGGTGCCTTTGTCAAGCGCTGTTCTTCGACTGTTTTGTCATTTTGGTTTTCACTATTGTTCTTATCTTCTTCCCCTTTTATCAACAAGTTATCGGGATTATCGTTTTTGCTAAGCTGTGTATAAAGTACAGAAGCTCCAACAATCAGAAGAACAAGCACAAGCATAAGTATAATTATATTTTTCTTTTTACTCATAGTACCTCCTTAACTAAGAAGACTCAGAAAACGTCCAAGCATTCCGGTTGCCATTAAAATACCGATTACAACGAGCAGGCTGCCGCTAATGATATTGATGACCTTGTAGTTTTTCTTTATACAATTAAATGCCGATTTCAGATAATCAATCAACACTGCACTGAGAACGAAAGGAATACCAAGTCCCAGCGAATACGCCAAAAGCATCATCATTCCCTCTAAGATATGTGCCTGTTGAGAAGCAAGCATCAGCGCTGAGCCAAGAAAAGCTCCAACACAAGGCGTCCAGCCTATTGAGAACACCATACCGAAAAGAAAAGCCGAGAAAAAGCCCATATTATCGGATTTAACAGATTTACTCCCACCTCGGAACAAATTTAGTTTGAACACACCAAGGAAATTTAAACCAAAGAACACGACAATAAGGCCCGAGACAATATCAACAGCAGTCTGATACTCTCTTAAAAAACTTCCTACCGTTCCGGCCAACGCTCCCAGCATCATGAATACCACGGTAAAACCGGTAACAAAACCAAGCGCACCTTTCAACGTTTTGGCCGTAGTCCGTTCACCACCGCCTGCAAAGTAAGAAATGTAGATGGGTAACATTGGGAGCAGACACGGTGAAATAAAGGTTATTATGCCCTCAAGAAATGCGATAACATATTGCATTTACCATCATCCCCTTTCCGAATATTTCTGATAGCAATACTCCTTTTTAAATTGATATTTTAATGGAAATCGTGTAAAATATCAAGAAAACACGTTACTTATAGGATGGATTATATGGATTTTCATAACTTTTTCCCTGTTTGGAATAAATTAAATGCGATTCACCAAGAAAAGATTCTCAGTACATTGGTTACGCGGACGGTAAAAAAAGGAACGGTGGTCCACAACGGAGGTAATGATTGCACCGGACTTTTATTTGTAAAGTCCGGTCAACTTCGCGCCTACATTCTTTCTGATGAAGGACGGGAGATCACTATTTACCGTCTTTTTGATCGGGATATATGTCTGTTTGCCGCGTCATGTATGATGCGCTCCATTCAGTTTGACATCATCATTGAGGCAGAAAAAGATACTGAACTTTGGATTATTCCCGTAGATGTCTATCAAAGCATTAAGGAAGAGTCCGCAGCTGTGGCTAATTTCACGAGTGAGTTGATGGCTTCGAGATTTTCCGAAGTTATGTGGCTTATTGAGCAAATCATGTGGAAGAGTCTCGATAAGCGCGTTGCAACATTTCTTTTAGAGGAATCTGTTATTGAAGGTAAAGACACTCTGAAAATCACACACGAGACTGTTGCCAACCACCTTGGTTCTCACCGCGAGGTCATTACTCGCATGCTGAAATATTTCCAAAATGAAGGAATGGTAAAGCTCTCTCGTGGCACGATTGAACTCGCAGATAAAACGAAGTTAAAAGAACTAAGCGAAATATAATTTGTGTTTAGCTATCCATTCCGCAAACAGTAGCACGTTCTATCAATACGCGGTCGTTTGTTACAGCATCGTAAAAACGAAATCCCCCTGCAAAGTTATATGACTCAAAGCCATTTCCTTCTAAAATACGGCTTGCAATATAACTGCGAAGACCGCTTTGGCAAATCACATATACGGGCTTGCCTTTTTCCAACTCATTAAGTCTTTCTCTCAGCTCGTCTACGGGGATATTCTTAAAGCCATTAATATGACCGTAACTATATTCCCCGACTGTTCTCGTATCAAGAAGAGTAACACTTCCGTCACGAGGCAGCCTATCCACATCCTCAAGATGCCATTGCTTGAGCAGACCGTTTGCTATATTATCGATTATAAATCCCGCCATATTAACCGGATCCTTAGCAGACGAATATGGTGGCGCATACGCAAGGTCAAGATTCTTTAAGTCCGTCGCCTTAATTCCTGCTCTGATAGCAGTAGCAAGCACGTCAATACGCTTGTCCACGCCTTCGTATCCGACAATTTGTGCGCCAAGCAGACGGTATGTTCCTTTTTCAAATACTACCTTCATTGTCATAACCATACCGCCGGGATAATATCCTGCGTGACTCATAGGCGAAAGGATAACTGTTTCCACATCAAGTCCCATCTCTCTTGCGCTACGCTCGTTGATGCCGGAGAGCGCAGCCGTTACGTCAAAAACTTTAATTATCGAACTTCCTTGTGAACCTTGGTATCGGCTATCAAGTCCGCAAATGTTATCGGCAATAATCCTTCCTTGTTTATTGGCCGGCCCCGCAAGGGAAATCAGTGCAGCATCGCCCGTAACGTAATTTTTCACCTGTACTGCGTCGCCTGCAGCGTAAATATCGGGAATTGAGGTTTCCATACGATCATTGACAACTATAGCACCCTTGATACCAAGTTCAAGACCTGCTTCTTTGGCAAGAGTTGTATCGGGCGTAACGCCGATAGCGAGCACGATCATATCTGCGTGGAGAGGTGCATCGTCCTTCAGTAACACATCGACACCGCCGTCCCTATCCTCAAAACCTTCAACCGTATAACCGAGTGCCAGCTTTACGCCATGCTTTCTCATCTCATTATGAATGAACGATGCCATGTCATGGTCGAAGTGATTCATCAGTTGTTTGCCGTTCTGAACAATGGTAACGTCCATTCCAAGCTCACGAAGGTTTTCCGCAAGCTCAAGACCGATAAAGCCGCCGCCTGCCAATACTACCGATTTGGGGTGGTTTTGATTGATATATTTCTTGATCCGAAGCGTATCCTCTACGGTGCGGAGAGTAAACACCTTGTCAAGCTCCGTCCCCGAAAAACGAGGCTGTGTCGGCTTGGCTCCGGGAGAAAGGATGAGCTTATCGTAGCTTTCCTCAAAATCTTCCCCCGTTTTCAAATTTTTGACCGATACCGTCTTATTTTCGGGATGAATTGCCGTCACCTCGTGATGCACCCTCATATCCACACGAAAGCGAGAGTAAAAGCTTTCCGGAGTCTGAAGTGTCAGCTCCTCGGCATCGGTGATCACATCCCCGATATAATACGGCAGTCCGCAGTTGGCGTAGGAG
>JAGAQK010000167.1 GCA_017622825.1 Clostridia bacterium
GAAGATTATATACCTAAAGAAGAACTTTCAAAGTATTTTGCCGGATTTATGCAGGAAGGACAGATTACAGGAACGGGAGAAACGTATGTGTTTCCCATTTCAAAAACGTCTTCGATAACTGTAATAAATGATTCTTTGTGGAGACAGTTTTTTAATTCTGAAAATATCAATATATTGCAATGGAAAACATGGAATGGCATAACTTCTCTTGCTGAGAAATATTATGCATGGACAGAAGGAAAAGCACTTATGGCTTTTGAATCTGTTGAAGAATATATATTTGCCTTTTCGGCGCAAATGATGCCGCCTTTAATACAAACGGGCAACAAAGAAATAAAAATTAACACAAATAAAGAAATGCTTCGCGCAATGTGGGATTTTTATTACGGCGGAGTAGTTAACGGATATATATTGCAAACAGACAATATTGTAGATTCTCTTGAAAAAGGAGATATTGCAGCATATGTGGGAACGCCGCACGATCCTACGTATTATCCGCAAAGATATACAAACCATAAAGGGGAAATCGATACTTTTTTGATAACGTCATCGACGTATCCTACAGTCAGTGAAACAAGAAAAACGTATGTACATAAGGGAAACGGAGTATGCGTTTTTGACCACGGAGAACGTATAAATCAGGAAAGCTATGATTTTTTGCATTGGTTTTCTACAAATGAAAACGTGATACAATTCAGCATTGCGAATAACGAAATATCATCATATAAACCTATTTATGATAAATCTTCGACAGAATCATATCTTAAGCAAATTTCTATTATAAATAACAATAAACATTATATGTTCTCAAACTCGCTATCACAAGTAGCCGAAGGAACAACTTATGCTCCGACGGGCTTTGTGGGTTATGATTCTTTTTGTGATGAGATAACACAATCTCTCGTACAGAGTTCGGCGAGAGGCTTGCAAAAAGTGTTAGAACTTGAAGCCGGAGGTAAGACCCGCAAACAGGCTGTAAGCGAAGTTTTTACAAACGAAGAGTTTGAATTGTGGTATAATGCCGTACTTGAAATTACAAATAAGTATTAAAGTGTTGCTTTTTTTCTGAAAAAATATTAAAATACGCGATGTAGGTTATTTTGTTTTTCGGAGGATGGTAGTATGGTAGCAAAAATTGCCCTTTTGGCAATATTTTTCGCGGTCACTTTGGCGCTTGGTATTTTTTATAAGAAAAAAATACGTAGCATGGATGATTTTGTGTTAGGTGGCAGAAACGTTGGCCCTTGGCTTACGGCTTTTTCCTATGGCACGTCTTATTTTTCAGCAGTAGTTTTTATAGGTTATTCAGGACAGTTCGGATGGAGCTTTGGTATATCTGCTTTTTGGATAGGTATAGCAAATGCACTTTTGGGTAGCTTGGCGGCATGGGTTATTTTAGGTAAAAGAACAAGAACCATGACAAAGCACTTAGGAGCTGCGACTATGCCTGATTTTTTCTCGAAGAGATATAACAGTAGGGCTTTAAAATTAGTATCTGCACTTATTATTTTTATATTTCTTGTGCCTTATTCGGCATCTGTTTACAAAGGTCTTTCGGGAATTTTTTCCATGGCTTTTGGTATTGATTTCAAGTATTGTATTATTGGTATGGCACTTCTTACTTGTTTCTATGTGGTACTTGGCGGATATATGGCGGCTGCCGCAAACAATTTCGTACAGGGAATAATAATGTTAGGCGGTATTGTAGCAGTTGTAATGGCTGTTTTAAACGGTAAGGGTGGTTTCACTGAAGCAATTACATCGCTTTCTCAAATAGAAGTGGCGTCCGGTGCGGCAGGAGAAGGCATGAAAGGTGCGTATACGTCTATGTTCGGACCGGAGCCATTGAATCTTATAGGAGTAATGATTCTTACCAGCCTTGGCACATGGGGACTCCCACAGATGGTACATAAGTTCTATACTATAGACAGTGAAAAATCGATAACAAAAGGTGCAATTATATCTACGATTTTTGCTTTTGTAGTGGCAGGCGGTTCCTATTTTATAGGTGGATTTGGAAGGCTTTATGTCGAAGCCGGTGAAGGTGGTGCGCCTTCTGTTGCTTTTGATGAAATAATGCCCAATATGCTTGATGGTGTTTTACCTGATATATTGATGGGACTTGTTATTGTTTTGGTGCTTTCGGCATCTATGTCAACATTATCGTCTCTTGTTATTTCCTCAGCATCAACACTTACTGTTGATTTTATTAAAGGATTTTTCAAGAAAGATATGAAAGACAAACAGCAGATGCTTCTTACAAGAGCTTTTTGTGTATTATTTATGGTGATTTCTGTAGTGTTGGCACTTTTCCCGGGAACACTCATTTCTAATTTGATGGCGATTTCTTGGGGAGCGCTTTCGGGAGCGTTCTTAGCACCGTTTATGTACGGTTTGTATTCAAAGAAGATAACTAATGCTTCCGTATGGGTAAGCTTTGCTGCGGGAATAGGCTTTATAGTGTTTAATTTATTTGCAAATATTATGCCGGGAACGAGCGCAGGTGCAGTGTCAATGCTTATAACGCTTGTACTTGTACCTATCGTAAGTTTGTTTACGCCAAAACCTGATAAAGACCTTATTGATAAGTGTTTTGAATGCTACAACAAGGTTGACTAAGGAAAAATATATTATATAATAAAATTTAAGCAATATTGAAATATTGACAAGGAGTTGTACATAATGATTTGGAATCCCTCTAAGGAGTGCCTTTCAAGAAAAGAATACGATGAAATTAAACTGGAAAGATTGCAATGGACAGTAAAAAGAGCATATGAGAACGTGAAATTTTACAGAGAACGCTTTGATAAAATAGGTTTGAAACCGGAGCATATCAAGACTCTTAAGGATATTGAGAAAATACCGTATACATCAAAGCTTGATTTGAGAGAAAATTATCCGTTTAAGCTTTTTGCAGAGCCATTAAGCAATATTGTAAGACTTCATGCGAGTTCGGGAACTACGGGAAAACCTGTTGTTTTCGGATATACAAAAAATGACATGGAAGTATGGAAAGAAAATATTTCAAGAATTGCAGCGATGGCAGGTGTCACCCGTGATGATATCGCGCAAATAGTTTTCGGCTTTGGTATGTTCACCGGAGGTTTCGGTCTTTACCAAGGATTAGAAAATATGGGCGTGACTGTAGTGCCGGCATCGTCGGGAAATTCCGAAAGACAACTTATGTTTATTGAAGACTTTGGTGTAACTGTACTTGTAGGCACACCGTCATACGTGCTTCACTTGGGAGAACTTGTACAGGAAAGACAAATGCAACATAAAGTAAGAGTTGGGCTTTTTGGAGGAGAGGGTCACACAGCGGAAATGCGTCAGCAGATAGAAAGACTTTGGGGTATTGAGTGTACTGAGAACTACGGCCTTACAGAAGTTCAGGGTCCCGGTGTTTCGGGCGAATGTCTTGAGCATGACGGCATGCACATTAACGAAGACAGCTTCTTGTTTGAGATAATCGACAGTGACACGCTTGAAGTGAAGAATCCGGAGGAAGAAGGAGAACTTGTACTTACCACACTTACAAAGGAAGGTGTACCTGTTCTTAGATATAGGACAAAAGATATAACGTCCATCAACTTTGCTCCGTGTAAATGTGGCAGAACGTCAGCAAGAATGGCGAAAATAAAAGGACGTTCGGATGATATGCTTATCATAAAAGGTGTTAATGTATTTCCGAGTCAAATTGAAAGCTTGCTTCTCGGTATGCCCTACGTGGGACCGCACTATGAACTTATAGTGACAAAGAAGGGTTATATGGATCAGCTTGAGATAAAGGTAGAGCTTCTTGATGCATCTTTACTTGAAAAATATGCAGAGCTTGAGGCACTCACACACAAAATAAGAGAAAAAGTAAGGTCTAATTTGCTTATTGATGCCAAAATTACACTTGCAGAGCCTAAGTCGCTTGAGCGTTATGTAAACGGCAAGGCAAAAAGAGTACACGATTTGAGAAATCAATAATAGATATACAGAAATATCGGAGGTTATACGATGAAAAAATTGCTTTTAGGTAATGAAGCTGTAGCAAGAGGTGCATGGGAAGCCGGCGTGAACGTGGTTTCCTCTTATCCGGGAACACCAAGTACTGAGATTACGGAGAATATAGCAAAATATGATGAAGTTTTCTGCGAATGGGCACCAAATGAGAAAGTTGCAACAGAAGTTGCAATAGGTGCAGCAGTTGCAGGTGCTCGTTCAATGTGTTGCATGAAGCATGTAGGAGTAAATGTTGCGGCAGACCCATTGTTTACAGTAGCATATACAGGTGTAAACGGAGGTTTCGTGCTCGTTGTGGCAGATGACCCGGGAATGCACAGCTCACAGAATGAGCAAGACTCAAGATTTTATGCTTTATCGGCTCACGTTCCTATGTTGGAACCTTCTGATGCCCAGGAATGTCTTGACTTTACAAAAAAAGCATTTGAAATAAGCGAAAACTTTGATACTCCCGTTATTTTGAGGCTCACAACACGTGTTGCGCATGCAAGAAGCCTTGCAGAGCTTTCGGAGCGTATAGCATATGAGAAAAAACCATACAAGAAAGACACTATGAAATACGTTATGATGCCCGGAATGGCAAAGAAACGCCATGTTTTTGTAGACGAGAGAACAGTTAAACTCAAAGAGTTCTCAGAAGATGCAAGTGGTGGCCTTAATGTGGTTGAATACAATGACAAAAAGTTAGGAATTATAACATCCGGTATTAGCTATCAATATACAAAAGAAGTTTTCCCGGAAGCTTCTGTGCTTAAATTAGGTATGGTATATCCTTTGCCTGATAAATTGATACAGGAATTCGCACAAAACGTTGATGAATTGCTCGTTATAGAAGAACTTGAGCCTTTTATTGAAAATCACGTGCGTCAAATGGGTATAAAAGTAGAGGGAAAGAAGTATTTTACGAATCAGGGCGAGCTTAATACAACAATTATTCGCAAAGCATACAAAGGTGAGAAACTTGAATCAGCAACTGCGGCAGAAGCTGTTGAAACACCTGCAAGACCGCCTGTACTGTGCCCCGGATGTCCTCACAGAGGTGTATTCTACGTACTTTCAAATATGAAGGTGAGAGTGTCGGGAGATATCGGTTGCTACACTTTGGGAGCCATGAAACCATATGAAGCAGTTGACACCTGCGTGTGCATGGGCGCTTCCGTAAGTATGGCACACGGAATGGATAAGGCAGACGCTCAATTCGGCGAGAAAATGCCGACAGTAGCGGTAATAGGTGATTCTACGTTCATGCATTCGGGTATCACGGGACTTATTGACATAGTATATAATAAAGGTACGTCGACAGTGATTATTCTTGACAACTCTATCACGGGTATGACAGGACATCAACAGAATCCAACAACGGGACGTACAATTAAAATGGAAGAAGCTCCTGCTGTAAATCTTGTTAAGCTTGCTGAAGCAGTTGGAGTTAAGAGAGTAAGAGTCGAAGATCCATTTGATATGAAGAAATTTAAAGCTGCGGTAAAAGAGGAAATAGAGGCACAGGAGCCTTCAGTAATTATCGCACAAAGACCGTGTGCGTTGCTTAAAAACGTTAAATATGGTGCGCCCGTAAAAATTGATACAGAAAAATGTAAAAAATGCGGAGCGTGCATGAAATTGGGTTGTCCTGCAATTTACAATGACAACGGAGTGTACAAAATAGACGAATCGATTTGTCTTGGATGTAAGCTTTGTGAGCAGATGTGTGCGTTTGGTGCAATCGGCAAAGAAGAATAAGGAGGAGCTCGTATGAAAAATCTTGACTGTTTAAATGTTTTGATAGTAGGCGTAGGCGGACAGGGAACGTTGCTCGCTTCAAAATTTCTCGGCGCTGCAGCGGCTTTGAGCGGCAAGGACGTTAAAGTTTCTGAAGTGCACGGTATGTCACAAAGAGGTGGCAGCGTTATAACTTGTGTTAAAATAGGCGAAAAAATAGCATCGCCTATAATTGATGAGGGCGAGGCAGATATGATTCTCGCATTTGAGCAGCTTGAGGCTATAAGATGGCTGCCGTATCTAAAAAAAGGCGGCACAATTATAACAAACATCCAAAAAATCAATCCGATGCCGGTTGTTTCGGGAGCTGCAAAGTATCCTGAGAATATAATTGATGTGCTTAAAAAGTCTGATATAGAGCTTGTTACATTGGATGCTTTGGGTCTCGCTGCGGAATGTGGCAGCACAAAGGCTGTTAATGTGGTTCTTCTTGGTGTTTTGGCATCCAGACTTTCGGAAGTTCCCGCAAGCATCTGGGAAGAAAGCTTAAAAAGTGTTGTACCTGCAAAGATGTATGATATAAATGAGAAAGCATTTCAGAAAGGGGTTCACAGTTATGAGTGTTAAACAAATTTCTGTTTTTCTTGAAAATAAGGCCGGCAGACTTGCTGATGTTACAAGAGTGCTCGGTTCAAACAATATTGATATCAGTGCACTGTCGATTGCCGACACTACGCATTTCGGCATTTTGAGACTTATAGTAAGCGATCCTGATGCGGCAGAAAATATTCTCCGTGATGCGGGATTTACAGTAAGCAGTTCTCAAGTATTGGCAATAGCAATAGAAGATACTGCAGGTTCTTTGGCTGTTGCACTTGATGCACTTAATGCAAAAGATATTGGGGTGGATTACATTTACGCATTTGTTGGTAAGACACAAAGCAAGGCTCTCGTGATTTTTCGTGTTGAAAATATACCTGCTGCTATAGAGGTATTGACGAAGGCAGGAATCGCGGTATTAAAAGATGAAGAGGTTTACAGTCTGTAATGGCAGAA
>JAGAQK010000168.1 GCA_017622825.1 Clostridia bacterium
ACTTTTACATCATTAGATGAATTAAAAGATACAATAATAAATGAGAAATTTACAGACGGTCAATTAAATGTAATTCGTAGAGATTTTACGAATAAAGATACTAAAAAAATACAAATATGTAATCCGAACAAATTGTATCAGGCTGTATATCCTGAAAAATATGAGGCAACTATGCTTGTTTGGGAAGGTTTAACTTATGGGTGGGTTTTTGATGATAAAGAGATATCTTCTATGAGCTATATAACAAAAGATGCTTTTGACAGGTTCTATAAGCAATCTATTACTGGGTGTGGTGAATTATCAACAGTTACTAAAACGGAAAAAATAGAAGATAGAGACTCGACTGTTACTTATTACACTACTACAGAAGGAGAATTTAAACAAGTGTGTTATGAAGTAGAACAGGGAGAAAAAACTCTGCATGTTGCTGAAGTATATTATTTAAAAGGCTATAGCGAATACATAAAAAATAATATATCTCTTGATGTGCCTAATCGTATTACTATTTTAGGAGAGCAAAAGAATGAGTACTTTCGTGTATTTTTGTCTAAGTTAGAACAACGCCCAAGTGAAGAATACTTACTTGAATTTGGTCTTCGTGAAATTTGATATATGAATCATCAACAGGGGGCTGTTTTTTTACAGCCCCCTTTAAGTCTAATATTTACTAAGTAATTTATCAGTCTTTACCAAACTTCTTGTTCGCCGCTCTTATCGCAAGGAAAACCGCAAGAGCAAAAGCCACTACACTGCCTACAACCAAGGCGATTGTCCAGCCCTTTCCCGGCTTATTGTCCTTTTTCCCGTTGTTATTTTCGGGAGCCTGCGTAACGTTCGTAGAAGGAGTCTGCGTGGCATCCGTTGATGGAGCCTGTGTTGCAGACGGATCAGCGGGAGCATCCTGCGGAGCATTTCTGTCCTTACCGTACGAAAGTATTACAGAGTTTACCACTGTACGCGCCGCACCGTAATTACCGTTAGAGTCTTTATCACAAGGTCTGTTTACAAGCTCATAGCCCGAGTCAGCCAAAGCAACCATCGTAGACGAACCACCGCCGTCAACAATAAATGCATTCTTCAAATCAAGTTCTTTCGCGAACTTATCACAATCATTGTGTCTCAATCCAAGGCTGTATCCGCTCTGTCTGCCGTCATTTTGAATAAGCATAACGTTACCGGAGTTTGTTTCAGCAATAATAGTTGAGGGATAATACGAAGCAGAACCTAAATCAATATATTTACCATTCTTTGCGAATACCATATGTCCGCCTACAGCGTTCTTAACTTCTGACTGCCATGCCTCGTTATTACCAAAAGAATCTTTGACTTTAATAGTGATTTGAACCTCGTCGCCTATCTCGTACTCATTAATTCTCTTCTCAGCAGAACCTCTTGCCGTAAGAATAATTCTGTTCGGCTTCATTTCAGGATCCGCATCACCTTCTTTGCAAATAGCTGTAACTTTACCTTTGATTTCGGCATCATGTTTAACAACGTAGTCATAGTCACAATCGATTACAACTTCATACGCATCTGACAAAGAGTAATTTGAAAGTACGCCTTTGTCTGTATACATAACGAGCGCATTGTTTGCAGGTAATCTGTTAATACCATTTACTGCTTTAGAAGTATCCTTCGTAAGGTTAATTGTCTTTATTGTAACAACGGGTTGTCCAAGATACGGAGTGTTGTCTGCACCAAAACCAAAAGATTGGAACGCACCTTCAAAAGGCGTCTCCTGGTTCATATGTGCCGTCGTAATGATTTCACCGTTGTACATATTAAATCCTCTCGGTACAGTAAGCGATTTTGTAACAACCGCATCACTGAATCCACCATACGTTGTGCCCGAGCCTTCTACTCTCGCGTGTGCGTACGAAACCATCCACAAGTCGCCGTTCACTGCTGCTAACGCCGTTTTTCCCTCGCCGTTATTACTGTTAAAATCTTTAACTGTCTGCATTACTGTACGTAACTTATTTGAATACTCTGCCATATTCGTAACATCTACGTACAAATCGCTTTGTTTAGGATTAAATTCGACAATTTTAAACTTATTCAACGTATAAGACGAGCTCTGCGGAACGTCAAAAGACGTAAGTGTGACGCCATTGTAAAGCTGTGTAACTTTTACATTTTCTGCTTCAGGAATAGGCTTTTTCTCGTCTGCATGTATTGTGCCAAAAGACATAACACACAAAACGGCTAAAAAAACAGCAAAAACAGATATAAATTTACTGCGATTTTTCTTCATTTTCATCAGATCCTTTCTGAGTACTTTTTTTCTTCATTTTTTGAACCAATTCACTATCATCATCAAGGAAAAGTGTGCAGATAACACCGATCACAATAAGTATAATGTCAATAACGAGCATACCCATAATTCCTGCAAAAACTCCTCCACCGGTAAATATATTTTTAAAACTGTCATCAAGTAAAACGCCCTGTGTGAATAAAATAACCGCGGCACCCAAAACCATACCGCCCACACCGTAATACACTTGAGCTTCATACTTAGCGAGAAGCTTTGATATTATCTTTGCAATAATGAGGAAACCAAGTATGCCACCAATTGCAAAAACAACAGCCGTACCGAGTGATTTTCCTGCAACTAAAGCAGAATCAAAATCTCCCTTAAACAGGTATTTAACCATATCAGAGCAATCTCCAACAGCTCCGTAAACCTTATTATACTGACCCAACACCATTAACGTAACAGATCCGCTTACTCCCGGCACAGACATAAATGCACAAGAAAGAAATCCTGCAACAAAAACACCGATTACATCTGAGATTCCGGTCAGATAATGCACCGTTTCGGAAATACTTTCACTTGTCTCCCCTCCTGACAAGTAACCCATCAACAATATAAATCCAAAACTAAAAACTGTTATTAAAAGGTATATAGGATTAAATTTTATTACCTTAATTTTTCTGAGCACCAGCGGGATACTTCCCAGCACCAATCCTATAAAGAAAAAATATGCCTGCTGCGGAAATTTTTCACACAAATCAACGATTAACTTTGCTGATAACAGTATTCCTATCAGACCGCCTACGACAATAGGCAATAAAAATAATATATTCTTTTTGAAATTCTTTCTCAATGTGCTTACTGCATTAATCATCTTCTCATATAATCCGACAATTACAGCAAACATACTGCCTGACAATCCCGGAATTACGACAGCGATACCCACTACAATTCCTTTAATAAAATTTATAATACGAGACATTGTCTACCTCCTTTTTTTATAGTATAATTCATATGGTATTTATTTGCAACAATTTGCAAATAAGCCCGATTTTTTTAAAGGAGCCTTTTATGTCCAAAATCAAGAAATTCTACGATATCAACAAAACGGCTTTGCTTATTGCAGCAATACTTTCTGTCATTAATGTTCTTTTGATTTTCCCATTTGGACTTCAGACTTTCACGTATGAAAATCTCGTGCTCACAGAGCTCCATATTATTTTTTCTGCAGGCATTTTTATACTTCATATTGCCTTATGTATATTTATGCAAATTAAGCGTTATTCAAAACTTGCAAAAGGAATTTTTTATTACCAATTAATCGGTTTTATCTCTTATGCCTTATACTTTTTCTTTTTCATATTCAATGTCGGAGGTCAAAATGTATTGTATACAATATTCCATTCGTGGACAGTATACCTTGAACCTTTAGCCGTATTTTTAGGCAGAATCGGCGGCATAAAAGCCAAATACATAGTTGCTCTCTTTTATTTATTTTCTACATTCATAACAGGCAAAACCATAATTGCCATACGCAAGAACATATCTTACGAGAAACAATACAAAGAAGACCACAGTATGGAGGTCTAATTTTATTTATTTTTTTATTTCCTTATAAAGCACTACATCCGCCGGATTATTCCAATCAGCAATATAACGTTTCTTTGAAGAATCATTTAATTCAAAGCCAGTCCCTTGTATATAGTCACGCAAAAGTTCTATCATACCTGTGTTCATATTTTCTTCTGTCATAGACAATATATACGAAAGTGTTGCAGAAAAGACAGGCACTATAATACCATTTTCAGCAGCCGTCGATACTATGTTTTTCAAAGATGGCAAATACCTTTTAATAACAGCAACAAAGTAAGGATCCTCAAGCAAATTTTTCAAATCAGGCTTACTTTGATATGCATCAATGATTCTCGTCAAAAGTCTTGACCGTATAAAAGCCCCTCCCTGAAACGTCATTGCAACGTCTAAAGCCGATGTCCCCCATATTCCAACAGAAGAACGGTGCTTTAATAAGTTAAAAGCCTGCGCGTGAATACATATTGCCGAAAGATATAAAGAATTGCGGACGTCTGCCAAAAAGACTTTCTTTTCTCGTTGCTTGACACGTATAGCATACTTTTCGTTTTCAACAAGAGCTGCCAAAGCAGTTCTTTCTTTTTTCATTCCCGAAACAAACCTATGACCCAAAGCAGCATAAATGGATGGTACAGGTTCTGCGAGTTCTGCCGCACTTGCGCAAAGCCATAATACAGACTTACTGTTACCTACCTTATCAGAAACAAAATCCTTAAACAGCTTGCCTGTTTCCTCCTCTTTTTTGCTTATGATTTCTATTGCCGCCTGCAACAAGAAACTCTCATTTTCTCCTATTACCCATTCATTTAAAATTTCAAAAACAAGAGTATCATCAAAATCTTCTATCCTTTCTAACATAGAGATACTCTCGACAATAGATTGCATGACACCATATTCTATACCGTTGTGTATCATTTTAGCATACTGTCCTGCTCCATCCGGCCCAATATACGCACAGCAACCTTCTCCTTTATATTTCGACGAAATATCTTGCAGCATATCATACACTTCTTCATATGCATCTCTTGAACCGCCAACCATAAGTGACGTACCATTCAAAAGCTTTGTAGCCTCACCGGAAAAACCCACTCCAAGGTACGAAACATTCTTTTTTTCAAACAATCTGCATCTTGACGCTGTTGTATTATAATCCGCATCACACGTATCAATAATGATATCGTGTTCGTCGGCAAAATCGTGTATTTCATCTAAAATTTTTTCTGAATAATTAGCACTTCTGCTTACTATAAATATTCTCCTCGGACAATCCAACAAGCTCAATGTTATTTCCATTGATGTGGACGTGTGAATTCCCTGCTTTTGCATTTCGGCAACGTATTTATTAATTTCATCTCTTGACATTTTCTCAATACCTGTATGGTAAAGAACACAAGAATATCCGGTTTCTTTAAGACGCATAGCAAAATTGCATCCGAGTTCACTATCAGTAATAATCCCTACTTCATATTTATTCAAAATTATTCACACCCCAAATTTGCAGATAACAGTACAACACTAATTAAATGAGTTTTTTCATATAGCTTATATATTGCAAAAATACAACTCCCGGCGCTTCCAGATCAGAGTACCATCTTCTAACCCACTCAAGTGACAAATATCCGTCATATCCGTTAGCATTCAGAATTCTTACAGTTTCTTTGATTGGTAAATTACCGTGACCCATCATTTTATATAACAGCTTGCTGTCTTCTCCTTCTACAGAGTCCTTTAAGTGAACGTACTTAACGTATTTACCTATATTGGTGTACGTTTCGCGTGGTGATACTCCAAAGTATCTGTATGGATGATGTATATCCCATAATACTCCAATACCATCAGTATTTATATTTGCAAGAAGCTTTGCCAATCGCTTGGTATCTGCATAAACGCCGTTTGTTTCAATTAAAACAGTAACGTTTTTTTCTTTTGCATATTCTCCTAAAACATGCAAAGCATTCGACACAACAGAATCATCTATATCGCCACTTGCCCAAGGATCTTTATCACCGAGAACTCGTACAAACTTAGCATTTAATCTGTTTGCCGTATCAATATATTCTTTACCCTCAGCAATAAACTTTTCTGTTTTCTCTTTATCATACAAATAGCACGCCGAAGCTAAGCAGATTATCTCAATGCCTGTATCGTTCAATTTCTTTTTGGTATCATCTATGTAATCAGAAGTAAATTCCTTTATCGCAGGAGCATAAAGTTCCTTGCCGACTCCGCGAATCTCAACTCCATCAAAACCCATATCTTTCGCAGTCGCTATAATTTCGTTCCATGACCACTCAGGGCATCCGAGTGTAGAAAAAGACAATTTCATAAAAACGCTTCCTTTCAATGCTCTTTATTATCTGATAATTATACTTCAATAATACTGTTTTTGCAATTAATCAAACTTTATATTTTTAACTTTATAGATAATTTTTTCTTCATCAAGATGTACAATTATCTTGTTTTTCATTAGTATTTCTCCATCAACAATAACTGTATCCACATCAGAACCTTGCATAGAGTAAACGATCAATGCATCAATATCATTTACAGGAGTCAAGTGAGCAGCAGCCATATCAATAAGAATCACATCGGCATTTTCTCCCTCTTCAATTTTTCTACCCAAAGTTGCCGCTTTTATAACACTCCTTGGCGATATAAGTGTAGGATCTTTATAAATACCCTTATACAATATTCCCGCAATATGCATCTCCTCAAATATATTGAGATTATTGTTACTTGCACACCCATCTGTACCAAAACTGACATTAACGCCATTTCTAAAAAGTCCGGGCAAATCAGGTATACCGCTAGCAAGTTTCAAATTACTTGTTAAATTTACAGCAACAGTCACGTTGTGTTTATTGAGCATTTTCATTTCTTGCTCAGTCAAATGTACACAATGTGCCGCTGTTACAGGAACGTCAAATGCACCTATTGACTCAAAAAACTCAGCAGGTCTGACTCCAATTTCATTAAGAGAATCTTCTATTTCTTTCTCAGTTTCATGAAGATGCATATTAATACCAATACCCTTGCTCTTCGAAAAATCAACTACATCTTTCAAAAAAGAGTGGTCGTATAAGTATATAGAGTGTATTTCACTCAATACAGTCAGTCTGCCGTCTGCACCATTCTTCCATTTATCAATTATTTTTTCTGCATCATCAAAGGACTTTGAAGTAATCCTTTTACCTGTACTCCAATCATTATGGAGCATTTCAACGCTAATGGAAGCTTTTAATCCCGACTCACTTACAGCGCTCGCCAAAGCATCAAAGCCCATATACATATCAGTAAACTCCACCGTACCTGAGCGAATCATTTCAATTTGTCCAAGAAGCGAAGCAAAATACATACTATCTTCTTTAAATTTAGCTTCTCTCGGAAATATTTCTTCAAAGAGCCATCTGTGAAGCGGCAAATCGCTGCCGATATTACGAAGTGCAGTCATAGGACTGTGAGTATGCGTATTTACAAGGCCGGGCATTAAAAGCTTGTTTTTGCCTTCAATTTGAGTCACTTTTTTACATAATCTTTTAAACGAATCAGCAATTTGCTCATCATCAGTTATATGTTGTATTTTTCCATCGGAAATACACAAATATTTGCAGTTTTTTATGCCTTCATCAGTATAAAACGAAACATTTTTTATTATTATCGACATTGTACTCACCCTGTAACCTTTCTGCAAAATAATATCATACTTTTTGGTATCTCTGCAAGTCTAACACGACAAGCTTTGAGGTCGCATAAAACATCACTTTTTTCAGCGCACCTTCCTGAAGCACGGACATATTATCCTCCGGCATAACAAGTATAAGCCTCCGCATACGAATATCTTCTTTTTTTACCGTTATATTGCCTGCCGTGCCTCCTTGAAACGAAGCAACACTGTTAATCATATCTGTTATTATTTTTTCAAAAACAGATGAATTTTGGTACGTTGACGCCTTATGGTTTAAACTCTTTATCATTGTCGCTGTACCATTTTCAAAAATAGCAATTACAGGAAAGTTTTCAGGCATATTGGCACCGAATATTTGTCTTATCACTCTCCCTCTTGTAAAATTATCTTGTTTCCATATGCTGTCCGAGGAATTATCCTCCGTACTACCCTTATCATCTACTGAAATATGCGGCATAATACCACTTCCCCATGCTGCACAATCAACTTTTGAAGTGATTATCACAGAAAAAGGTAAATACGTTTCTACTTCACAATCAGCCTCAAGAAAAATACTGTTAGAATCATTCTGAAAGAAATTACTCTTATACAAATTCAAGTTTTTTATATTCACAACACTGTTTTTTACCAATTTATTATTACTTATGTGCTTTTCGCACATTTCCTGTGTTGTGAATCCATATATATAATTAAGTGATAGTTCACCTACCTTTCTTAAATTCAAAATTCCCATAATAAAGTCCTCAAGCTCGCTATTCAAAGCTTCACCAAATTTTGTACCTATTTTTTCTCCGGCTTTTCCAATAAGGCCATCTTGTATATTATCAGCCACAAGATTTTTATAAATAGGGGCCCATTTGCATAATTTATCTGCAGTCATTACAACACTCATATCAAGAATGTTTTGTGCTGCAACAATTTTTAGCAAAGAAATAAAAACGAGTAACACTCCTAAAAACGCAGGCATAATTACTGCTGCTTCAATTGATACAGAGCCTGCTGTCTCATCCTTAATACGATACTTCACAGTAATCCTCCCTTTTATAATCTTCACCTATACCCAATAACAATGGAGATATAAAATTAAACTGTGTGATTACCCTTACAGCCAAAGTATTATATACTCCTGAGAGTTTATAGTTTTCTCCCGTTATTTCTTTCATGTTAATTTCTATTATATCGCATATACGTAACAATTTTGTTTCACTGTCAGTCAGCAAAAGAAGCAGCCTGAGATAAAAATCATAATCTTGCAGTTCTAAAATCTTCTCGGAATTACCGATTTCAACAAGCGGAACACTCTCGCCTTTTAGAAGTTTTTCCATATCAGTATACGAATCTATCAATGCCCATGCAGAAATAATAATATATTTATATAATGTCACACCTGCTCCCAAGCTAACCACAGCCGCAATAGCAGATGCCATTGCAGTGGCTATACTAACCTTTTGTGCATCCTTCATAATATCGGCAAAATTCAAAATAAACCTTAATGCAATAATCCTCTGCTCTACTGTGTCATTATTTTCATCACAGGAAGCATTACCGCTTAAAATATATTCTACTTCATTATTCAACTTATCATCAGACACACCATACAGCCTTGTCGTCATATGATTAATAATATAATCATCAATAAGAATGCTCTCTGTCGCATCCTTAAGCAGTTTTGAAAAAGAGAAGTTATCCCAATAAGAAAAAAGCTTATCAAATGAGCCAAAATCGTCCATAAAACCACTATCAACGACGTTTACAAGCTCATAAATTCCACTTGTAAACTTTTGTTCCTTTACAGATGGCAATGCCGCATAATCAGCCGACAAGATCTCAAACTTGTCATCATAAAACATAGAAACACTGCATTTACGCTTAATATCATCTGTCAAGCTATCACGACTGTCAGTATATTCGCCGGCTTTACCTATGTTAAGATTGTTTATCATAATATTTGTTTTAACAATTCCTTTCTCAACAACACCCTTGATTTTACTTAAGTCAGATTTTATTCCTTTTTCTTTTATGTCATTGAGAAAACTCAACCTATCATTAAAAACATCACAATTATGCTTGATATCTTTAAAAGCTGCATTATTCAGCAAAGTTTGTGCCTGTTTTTTTATGTCTGATGCACTAAGAGATGACGATGAATTCCCATCAGTCATATCAGCACGCGATAAAATATTGTTTATCTCATTCACTCCCGTTTGAATTTCATTACAAAGTGCAGCCGCTTCTTTGTTATATCCTTCATACTGTTCATGCAATGTTATTAACCGGGTTAAAAGCTGGTCAAAAGCACCCTCCTTATCATCAGAATAACTCAAAAACAGATTGCCTATAATTCCTTGTGAAAAGCCGTTTATGCAAAAAGAATCACCACGATAATACCCTTCTGTTTTCAATTTCAGCTCATCTCTTAAAGATTGCAGTTCAGATAATTTCTGTGCCGCTTTACCACAAATACTGTGGTTATCACAGCTCTCATCTGCTGCGGAAATCACATCAAAAGCTTCAAGCACACTTTCAATTACGCTTACAGGCGTTTTAATTTTCATTATACCGCACACTTGCTTTTTTATTACTTCAGGTGTTACAAAAGAATCCTTCACAGACACATCGCACTCAGTTTTTCCATAATATTTCAGAAAATCCTTATGCGCAGAGTGCCCGGAGCTTGTATTAAATCCGTACAAACCGTATTTGTCAGCAAGCAATGCATCATAAGATGCAAGCACAGATTTACCTGCAAGCCTCATTCTCTCAGGAATACAGCTCACAACCGCCTTCATTTTTGCATAATCATATAAAACTACGTTAAGTACAATTACAGAACACAAAACAATCGCAGCCGCCACAGTTATACTCCCTTTTTCACCCTTCGTACTTATCAAACAATTCTTCAAGTACAACGCCTCCTCTGACAACATCAGTATGGTTAATTATTTCTGTGGGAACAGATGTTTTCAATTCATCTGCGTGCTGCGATACCATATCAGTATAATATAAACTCAAACAAAGCATCACTGTTATGAAAACCAATAATGCCGGCATTATAACGGAAGTCTCAAGCGTATGCATCAAATCACCTCCTTGCCTTCTCTTTTATACCCCCTTTCAAACAGAAAGTAAAGAAAAACCGTTCGTCATTTTCTGACACTTTTCGTCACATTCAGAGTATGTTTAGTAAATCTAATTTGTCTTGTCTTGACGTAATTCCCAGCATTTTCTCTATCTTTTTTGCCTCAACATCCCTGCTTCCGCGTTCCCCGCTCTTTGCATACTCTATAAACGAAGCAATACTCAAATCAATCCTTTCAATTGCAGAATGATGCACAACAAAGCTCCAATGATCCATATGCTCTTTCCACAAGCTCTCAAGTTCTTTACACTTTTTATTTATTTCCACATAATTATCGTCTTCAACATCACAAATTTCATTGATTTTTGCCATAAACAAATCAGAATCACGTCTCAACATCCTATCAAAAGACAATGTCGGCACAAAAACTGCAGCCAAAATCAAAATAACTCCTATTAATAACAACCATGAATTTTTATACATATCATTTTCCCTTTCTCTGTACAATTACCTTTCCGCTGCCATTTACGTAGCAGTAAAAAACATCATCGACTCCGCGTGCGCCGGCTTTTTCCAGTTCGTGCTTCAGCAAATCCCACTTTATATTCAAGAGTTCCATATTATCTTCCAAAAGGCACCCGCCGATTATAATGTCCGTCACCACGTCAGAAGGTGCTTTCACGTTCAAATCGCCCCTCGTAACGTTTTGTGATTCACTTATAGGCATCACGCTTAATTCTCCATTATTTTCCAAAATTGCCAATTGAATACTTTTTACATCAGGAAAACCCTTTAGTCGTATCGCCTCAAGTAAATCATCAAGCGTATACATTTGTTTGCGGAGATTTTCCTCAATTACAATGCCGTTTTTTATCATTATGCACGGTTTTCCGCACAAAAATCCCCGAACTCGCTTTGATTTGAGTACTCCAAATGATATGCATAATTGAAGCAACAGCAAGCACAATATAGGAATAATCCCGGTCCACAAAGGTATTGCAATATCTTGCATCGGCAATGTTGCTAAATCAGAAATCATTATCGCAATCACAAATTCATACGGTTGTAACTGTCCAATCTGCCTTTTTCCCATGATTCTCATTACAAGAATTACTATTGAGTACATTATTATTGTTCTAACAAAGCTTACCAATTCAAATTTCTCCTCGTTTTCCACTTTTTAGCAATATATTGCTACGGAATATTTGCGTATATTTTCTGCTTTTTGGCGCAAAATATTCCGTATGCTGACAAAGCAATATAAAACTCAGAAAGGACGATCTGCAAATGGCAAATTCTACTATGCCCGAAAAATCACTATCCATGCTGGAAGATATGCTTGGAGCCGAATCAATGGCAATTAAGAAATATCAATTTTATACGGCAAACTGTACCGATCCTAATTTAAAAACTGTCTGTGAAAAGGCAGCACAAATGCACAGAAAGCATTTTGACACTATGTTTCAATATTTGAATTCATATGTATGTCAGGGAGGTTAAAAAATGGAAAAGATTTTAACAGAGCAAGATATGATTACTGATGCTTTAAGCACCGAAAAACAGCTTACCGAGCTGTATGCCACAGCAGTTTCTGAAGCATCATGTCAAATTCTAAGAAATGAAATAACAAAGATGTTTACAGAAACACAACAACTTCAATTTGAGGTATTCAATGCTTTAAAAGCAAGAGGTTGGTATCAGGTCAAAAACACTGAGCAGGCTGATGTTCAGCAAGCAGTTGCAAAATTCCGTCAGGTAATGAGCAACTTGTAAAAAAGCGGCACAAAATGTGCCGCGATACATATAAAAATAAAGAGTAAAAACTTATTATGCTTTGTTAAACACTAAAGTCACAGCCATCACTCTATCGTAAATTTCCGCAAATATATCACCGTTCATTTTATGCATTAATGATTTGCAGATATGTAATCCAAGACCACTTCCGCCTTTGTTTTTAGCATTAGTACCTCTATAAAAACAATCAAAGATGTACAAAATTTCTTTTTCAGGCAAATCACAACCTGTATTTTTAACGGAAATAAGCTTACAATTATCTTCATCAGTAAATTCCATAGAAATCACTGCACCATCGCCATATTTTAATGCGTTTTCAATTAGATTTTGTATAACTTCTACGCTTCTGTTTATATCACCCTTTATTATGCAATCAGAAAAGCTTCCTACTTGAAAATCAATATGGGCAAGAGCCATCTTTTCTTTATAATATGTGCAAACTTTATTAATCAATTCAGACAGATAATATTCACCCATATTAACTTCTATTTCAGAAAAATCATCCTTTGATGCAGTTATTATCTGTGAAATAAGATTTTCAATTTCTTCTGTTTTTGCATTAATATTTTCTGCTATTTCAATCTGTTTTTCCTTGTCATTATACAAGTTTTTTGACAAAGCCTTTGAATATAACTTTATAGCAGATAAAGGTGTTTTTACATCATGAGATAAAGACAGAAGCATTGTTTTTTTATCTTTTTTTAGCTCTGTTTCCCGTTTTTTCTGTTGTTCTATATTTTCACGAAGCAAGTCAACGCCCCATACAAATCTGCCAAAAAATCTATTTTTTTCCTCTTTTATCGGCAGAGTAAGATTCCCCTTTGAAAGCTCATATGGCACATCCTTCAATTCATCAAAAGGTTGTAATATTTTCCTTTTTATAAACGACATAACGCATATAACAAAGATTGAGATAATAAT
>JAGAQK010000169.1 GCA_017622825.1 Clostridia bacterium
GGATTGTAGCATCCATTTCTGATTGGGATGCAGGTTTAATCAATATTGCTCCTTTTGTACGACGGGGAAAAAATCCTTTTGAGCAAAGTTCTGGAGCATTGGCACGTAGGACATACGAAAGTACACGTACCACAAGCAAGGCATGCCTTGTAAAGCTCATCCCACTGCTCAACATAGAACACGTCGTTAAGCTTTGTTGTCAAGTTCTCACCGCTGAAATACGAGAGGTCCAAATCCTTAAGAGGAAGCTTGTCAAGTATCGCTTTTATTGAAGCTTGTGTTTCCTCCACTTTTTTCTCGTCGGAATCTCCGGCGCTCTCCAAAAGGTTAGCTATTGATTTTGTAAGCTCCTCACCTTTTGCAGTCTCAGCTTTCCAATAAAGAGTATCTCCTGCAAGCCAAGTAGTAACGTCGCCACCTTGCGGGTTGGCTGCATTTATTCCGAACGCGCCACAGAAGCAAGTTTCTTCGGGTTCATTACAAGCCATTGTAACTATAACGCCGTTCTCTCTTCTGCTTTTATAGAAAGAATCTACGGGCTCGCTCAAAAACACGTTATCGAGAATTTCAAAGCTCTTTGCATCACATGCACGAACTCCGAAAATCACAAAAGGAGCTGCCGGATCACGGTCTTCTATTATATCTATGTTCTTTCCCGTAACCTTAAATGAAATAAGGTTTTCGCTTTGCGGGAAAAATACTTCTTTTGCTGACTTTACAGTCTTAAGGCAGTCAATATTCACGTTGCTTGTAGGCGTCCATTTTTCAAAAAGGCACTGGTTTGCATTTTCTACAGGTACGTAAATATCTTTCACTGCTGCAACTGCTGCGTATAATTCAGGTAAACGGTCTTTTGCTATCTTATACATCATTTATTACCGCCTCTCTCATAAACTACACTTGGCTCTGCATCCTGCTTCGTATAAGATGTCAAAGGCATACCAAGCTCAATATCCGCGCCTGCCTGATACTCACCGTACAATTCATTTATATCTTTAATAAATTTACGGTTAAGTAAGTGAAGCGGGATATTCTGAGGACAAACTCTCGTACATTCTCCGCAGTCAGTACATCTGCCGGCTACGTGAAAAGCTCTTATAATGTTGAAGAGATTTTCCTCAAAGTCATCTGTGTTTGCTTTGCTGTCAACACCTGATTTCGGGTTGTCAAATACGCAAGTGAGACATGAACATGCAGGGCATACGTTACGGCATGCATTACAACGAATACATCTTGAAAGCTCTCCTCTCCAGAAGTCAAAACGCTCATCCGGAGTCATATGCTCCAAATTCTCAATATATGCGAAACGATTACCGAAAAGATCATTGGGCTCTGCTTTCTCGGGCTCTTGGTCTTCATTCGAAAGAGCATCATAAACCATATGTTTTTTGCCTTTACAAGCCATACATTTTTCAAAAAGAACATCTTTCTTTGCACATGATTTTTCTCCGTAAATCGTATCGAATACAACTTCATCGCCTACGGATTTTACTCCCGTAATACCCTTTATGCCGAGCTGCGCAGCTTTTTGCACGTCAATTTTACCGTCACAAGGAATTCCCAAAACATATACGTTATCACGGTTAATTCTATTCTCTTTTAAAAGCTGATTGAAACTGTAAGTATCGCACGGCTTTAAGAGTGCAACGATTTTTCCTTCTTTTTTGGACTCAGCTATGAGATATTTGCTTTGGTTAGAAGCGCAGAAATCGTCATAAATCATATTGTCCAAAGTATCCTTTGTGAAAACTGCAGGTGTAACGTCATAGAAAAACTCGCCGTTTTCCCAGCCCATTACTCTGTCTGCTGTACCGTCTTCCAATAAAGCACGGCATTTTGATAAAATTTCTTCGCTTATTCTTTGCATCTCAAATCCTCCAATTTCTTATTAGGTCCCAAATTGTGGATAGTTTCTACAAATTCATTCATTGTTGCTGAGAATTTTGCACCCTCTGCAGCGGAAATCCACTCTACTCTCGTTCTGCCCTTCTCAATTCCCATGTAATCAAGCATACTGAAAAGAAGCGTCATTCTTCTTCTTGCAAAGTAGTTGCCTGATGTGTAGTGGCAGTCTCCGGGATGGCAACCGGCAATTATTACGCCGTCAGCACCTCTTTGGAATGCACGCAAAATAAACATGGGGTTTACACGGCATGAACAAGGAACGCGTATAACCTTTACGTTTGCAGGGTACGAAAGTCTGCTTGAACCCGCAAGGTCTGCACCTGCATAGCTGCACCAGTTACAGCAAAATGCAACAATCAACGGTTTAAATTCTTTATCATTCTCATTTATTTGCATATTGCGTCAACCTCCGCCATAATTTGTCTTGTTGTAAATCCTTTAAGATCCATAGCACCCGAAGGACATGTTACGGTACAAGCGCCGCAACCTTGGCAAACTGCTTCATTTACTAAAGCTATTCTGCGTACTTCCCTCTTACCATGGTCATTTACTTCTTTATTAACATACTCAATTGCTCCGTAAGGACAAACGTTAGCACATTGTGAACATCCATTACAAAGAAGCTCGTTTGAGTTTGCAACACACGGATTACATGTCAGTTTGTCTTTTGCAAGCAAACCAATTACCTTCGCTGCCGCTGCACTTGCCTGAGCAACCGTCTCCGGAACGTCCTTCGGTCCTTGGCATACACCTGAAAGGAATACGCCTGCAGTAGGACTCTCAACCGGACGGAGCTTCGCGTGAGCTTCCGTAAGGAAGTTATTAGTATCAATACTTGCAGTAAGCATAGTTGCAAGATTCTTTACGCTCGGGTCGGGCTCAATCGCTGTTGCAAGAACAACCAAATCCGCCTCAATCTTTATCTGCTCATTAGCAATAAGATCAGAGCCTTGTACAATAAGCTTGCCGTCTTTTTCAACTACTTTACCTACCATACCCTTTATATAATCAACGCCGTATTCTTCTACTGCTCTACGGTAAAACTCGTCAAAGTTTTTACCCGGTGTTCTGACATCAATGTAGAATACGTGTACCTTTGTATCGGGGTACTTATCGCGTATCATCATGGCATGTTTTGCAGTGTACATACAACAAATCTTTGAACAGTACGGCTTGCCGCAGCCTGATACGTCTCTGGAACCAACACACTGTATAAATACAATCTCGTGTGGATGTTCATTATCAGAAGGACGAAGGAGTGTGCCCTTTGTAGGACCTGCAGCATTCATAAGACGCTCAAGTTCAAGTGAAGTTATAACGTCTTTATTGTTTGCATAACCGAATTCTTCAAAGTTGTCTAGATTTATGAGCTTATAACCTGTTGCGGCTACGATAGCTCCGTACTCTCTTTCTATTATTTCATCCTGTTGTTCAAAATCAATTGCTTTTGACGGACACACCGTTGCGCAAAGACCACATTTTCCTGTTTTCATTTTAACGCAATACTCTGTGTCAATAACGGGAACATTAGGTATAGCCTGTGCAAAAGGAATGTAAATCGCGCCACGTTTATTAAGTCCTTGGTTAAACTCATTAGGAGCCTTTCTTGAAGGACATTTCTCTGTACAAACTCCGCAACCTGTGCAAAGGTCAGCCTTAACATGTCTTGCTTTCTTTCTTATCTTCACTTTGAAATTGCCGACAAAACCTGATACTCCTTCAACTTCACTGTATGTATAAAGATTGATTTTCTCATGAGCTGCGGCATCAACCATTTTTGGTGTCAAAATACACGCTGCACAGTCGAGTGTGGGGAACGTTTTATCAAGCTGAGCCATTTTACCGCCGATTGTGGGTGATTTTTCTACTATATCAACC
>JAGAQK010000170.1 GCA_017622825.1 Clostridia bacterium
ACTGTTTCCGGAGGCGCGATATTCTTTGGACGGTTGTACCTCTTATTTGCCGGATTCTCTCGGCAAGATGGTGCGGCTCCTCGGGGAGGCTTGTTTTTCTTAAAAAACTCAATTTAAATTAACGAGTTACATGTTGTTTGTTCTTATCCTTTTACTATTGTGAATAAGTTTGTACGCTGTTTACTTTTCTAAGTTCATCTGCTGTCTCATCACCGGTTTTTTCTCCGCTGTTTCCCTGACAGCTCGCCTATTATATCGCTTTGGTTTGCTCTTGTCAACACTTTTTTTCACTTTTTTTGAAAAAATTTTATTTTTATTTTTTTGCACAATATATTGTTGTTTTTTCCTGTTTCAATACTACATCTTTTGCTTTTCTTCTTGAAAATCCTTCTTTTTTAGCCTACTTCTAAAAAAATTTTTATTTTTCCAAAAAAATTTTTGTAATTTTTTTCCGCTTTTTTCATATAATGTTTCTATTGCAAAAAAACCACTTTTGCAATATACTTTCTTTGACACTATTACTTATGAAAACACACTATACTAATATGTCATTTTTATGGTATATTATACTGTACTACTAGATAGTGAAAATTTGCAAAGGAGAAAACTACAATATGAAGATTCAAAAAACTATTTCAATAACCACAATAGTAATTTCTCTTTCCTTAATTATATATATGTGCGTTATGATGACTATTGATTCAGGCAACAATACGACTTCTAATCCGACGTCTGACAACGTCATTTCACATACAGGAACACCTTCAGGGGATGTCTCCTCTGCCGTTCCCACCGGTTCGGTTGCTCCCACTACTCCGTTGCAAACAGCTGCTGTTCCTTCTGCTACGAAAACTCCTGTGCCGACTCAGAGTACGGTTACAGCTGTCCCCGGAGGAAAAACATCTACTAATCCTAATTATGCCGGCAAAAAATTAATTTCTATTACTTTTGATGACGGACCGCATCCATACAATACGACAAAGGTGCTTGATATGCTTAAAAGCAAGGGGGTTCGAGCTACATTTTTTGTTTTGGGTGAAAACTTATACTCGGAGACACAGAAATCTTTTGTTAAGCGTGCTTACGATGAAGGCCATGAGATCGCCAATCATTCTTATGACCATCCTTCTTTTACAAGTCTCTCTGCTGATCAAATTAAAGAACAGCTTCGCAGAACTGATGATACCATCAAAAGCATAATCGGCGAGGTGCCGGTGCTTTTCCGTCCTCCCGGAGGCGCATACAATCAAGCCGTTTCTGAGCAGTGCGGTAAAGCAATCGTTCTTTGGAGCATCGACTCACGAGATTGGGAGCACCTCAGCGCAAGGAATGTGAAAAACTATGCGACAAATCATGGTATTTCCGAAGAAGAAGCGAAAAACATACTTATTGATGAAGTGTTATTCAAAGGCTTCACGTATACAGTAAGCGGCAAGCAGTACACAAATCCTGCGATAGTTTCGTTACTTAGACATGGTAGCATAATTCTTTTCCACGATATTCATCCGTATTCAGGAGAAGCAGCAGGAAAATTAATTGATTATATACAGTCAACAGGTGAGTTTGAGATATTACCTGTATCAGAGATGATTGAGACTGAGCAGCGTTCTCCTCAGGCAGGGGATGTATATTCTTATATGTGGGAAACTTATGCCACAAAAAAGCAAAATTGGTAATTTCTTACACAGGGGGGCATGATATATGAAGTTAGTCGTTTGTGCCGATGCACATCTGGATTCTGTCTTCCCGGCTTTTAAAAATAATCCGGGAAAGATGAAGTTAAGACAGGAAGAGCAGCGTATGGCTTTTTCCAAGGCAATCAATGAGGCAAAGAAAATCGATGCCCATATTCTTATGTTACCCGGAGATCTCTTTAATGAAGGAACTGTAACAAAGGAAACGATTGACTTTCTTATTGAGTCTTTTAATTCCATCCCTGATACTTTTGTAATTATTGCCCCGGGTAATAACGACCCCGTTTCGTGTAACTCGTTGTATTTGAGTACGGAATGGCCCGAAAACGTATACGTTTTCAAGCGCAATCTTGAAGCTTTAGAATTAGCTTATGAAGATTCGGGCGAAAAAATCAGGGTGTACGGCGCAGGTTTTCAAGGGCACTCCTGCAAAAATTCTTTACTCAGGCAAAATAACACTTTGCCTATATTAGATAACAATTTCATAAATTTGCTGATTATGCACGGTACAATTGCCGCGGAGGATGAAAAATGCAACTGTAACCCCATATACGTTAGGGATTTGGATACGTGCGGTTTTGATTTTTGCGCTCTGGGACACGTCCATAAATTTAGCGATATTATTTCTACCAACAAGACTGTTTATGCATACACGGGGCCTTGTGAAGGAAGGAGTTTTTCGGAAACCGGCCCTTGCGGCATACTCAGCGGCACCGTTACGAAAAATGCTGTTGAAATGAATTTTGTTAAGACTTCCGTTCGTGAAAATTGCATTGTTAAGGTTGATATTACCGGATTGGATTCTTATGATGCTGTTTTGGAAAGAATTAAAATCAATTGTTCTAACTCAGAATTCCTATATAAAATAATTCTTACCGGAAGTAAGAAGTGGGATCTTGACATTCCCGTCGCAAAACTGACAGCAGATCTTTCTTCAAATTATTTCTATGCAAAAGTTTTTGCAGAATATAAGGACGAAGTCGATGTTGATACGTTAAAGAATGAGAATAGTTTACGCGGATGTTTCGTCAGATGTATGGCAGAGAAAATGGAGAAGGCTGAAAATCCCGAATTAGTTTATGAAGCCATGGTATATGGTTTGAAATCCTTTGAAGGCGAGGTGTTTTTCAATGACAATCCATGAAATAAAAATTGAAGGTTTTGGCAAACATATTAATTTTGATTTGTCCTTGAACGAGGGTTTAAATATTATTTTAGGAAGCAATGAGAGCGGAAAGTCTACTGTTGCCGCTTTTGTTCGTGCTCTTCTCTACGGAATGCCAGATATTGACACTTGCAAGGATCGTAAAAAATATCGTCCCTGGGATAAAAATGCAAAATTCGGTGGAAATATGACTTTTGAACACAACGGTGTTGTTTATATTGTTTCTGCTGATTTTGGCAAAACAAAAAAAGAAGACACTATTTCTTTATATAATGTAACTGCTGATGAAAAAATAGAGTTAAATTACGGCAAAACCGTTGGTGAAACTGTTTTGGGAATTTCTGCGGAAGCTTACGATATTTCTTCTTATGCTGCACAACTTTCTTCTAAGCCTGATTTAGAAAATGCCAATTTAGATTATCTTTTTGATCGTATTATGAAAAAATCAGAAGAAGACAAAGTTTCTTCTGCTGATATTTTGGCAGGCAAAAGAATACGTTCCGCGGCCGAGTCGATAATGTCACAAAAAAATGCTTCCGGCATTTTGGAAAATCTGCAACAAAAAAAGGCATCAACCGAAAGTTCGATAGAAAAAGTGAATTCCGTAAAAGCAGAAGCAGAAAAAATGCGTAATGACTACAATAAAATGCAGCAGGCACTAAACGAGGAAAAAGACAGGCACGTTTCGACAAAAACGGATATGGCTGAAGTAGCGCGTGCCGTGGAGACCGTTTCGTTGCATGGTGACGTTAAAAAATCGGTAAAATCAATAAAAGAATTAGATACTGAGCTTGCAGAGGCAGCTCAAAAAGCAAAAAGGACGCGCAAACCAATGAATATTATTTACAGCATTTTAATTATTCTCTGTGTTGTTTGCATTTTATTGCTTGCCTTTGCTCCACAAATCGCAAAAGTTTCTTTTTTGGCAGGTTTTGGAGATTTTCTTATGCCTTGGGCAAGAAAAGCTCTTTCGTATATTATTCTGGGTGCTTTTGCAGTGTTGCTTACGCTTTGGCAGATTATATTTACTTTTTTATGCAACAAAAATGTTCACAGAACACGTGATGAGTTGTTTTTGTGTGAGTCCGAGCTCGCAGAGTTGCTGGAAGTAGAATACGTTTACGGTGCAAAAAAACATTCGTATAACAGATCTGTCATCAATGAGGCTCTTGACAAACATACTTCAGAATACAAAAGGTCTCGTAGTATTCTTGAAAATGAAGATAATAAAAATAAAATGTACAGCGAGCATCTTGCTCTTGTAGAGGAATATACCGAAAAAATCGCATACACAAAGGCTTCGGCTGATGCATTGAGCAAATCAATCAGTGAAATGGAGGATATTTACGTTCTCCAAGAAGACCTTTCTGAGATTAATGCTGCAATCGAACTTTATAAAAGAAGACACGAAGCGTTGGTGCTTGCAGGAGAAGTTATGGAGGATGCTTATCAGCGTTGGCAGTCCGACATTGGCCCTGCGTTTGGTAAAAACGCAGGCGAGATTTTGCGTAATCTTACAGAAGGTCGATATGAGAATGTAAAAGTGGCTCGTAATTTCGATATGTCATTGAAAGACTCAGACGGGACATTACGTCGCGCTTACAACTACAGCGGTGCGACGGTTGACCAGATGTATTTGGCATTACGTCTGTCTCTTGTTAAGACACTTTCACCTGCTGACGGAATGTTGCCTGTTATTTTGGACGACCCGTTCGTTCAATATGACAGCAACAGAAAAAAAGCTGCTTATTTGACTGTTGAAAAGTTTGCTAAAGAAAATAATGTACAGGTTATTATGACAACTTGTATAAATGAGCCTTTCTACGAATCTTCAAGTGTTGTAAATCTTTAATGGCATATTAATTTTTAGTTGAATTTTACCTCATTTCGTAGTAATATGAAAGACGGTATATTTTGCCATATTTTAAAATATAACAAAATACAAATTACGAGGAGTGTTTTACATGAGTTCTTATAACAAGAAATGCGTTGAAGATATCGATGTTAAGGGTAAAAAAGTTATAGTAAGAGTAGATTTTAATGTGCCGCTTAATGATGGCGTTATTACTGACGATAAGAGAATCGTTGCTGCTCTTCCCACTATTAAATATCTTGTTGACAACAAAGCAAAAGTTATTTTGGTTTCACACATGGGCAAGCCTAAGGGACAGGTTAATCCCAAATATTCTTTGGCTCCTGCTTCAAAAAGATTGGGTGAGCTTTTGGGTATCGAAGTTATCCAAGCTACAGACGTAGTTGGTGAGGATGCTAAGGCTAAGGCTGCAGCTCTTCAGGAAGGACAAGTTATGATGCTCGAAAATGCACGTTTCCATGCTGAAGAAGAGAAGAACGATCCTGCTTTCGCGAAAGAACTCGCTGACATGGCTGAAATTTTCGTAAACGATGCTTTCGGTACTGCTCACAGAGCTCATGCTACAACAGCAGGTATTGCTGATTATCTCCCCGCTGTTTCGGGATATCTTATTCAAAAAGAAATCAGCATTATGGGTAAAGCTCTTGCTAACCCTGAGAGACCTTTCGTTGGTATTCTCGGTGGTGCTAAAGTTGCTGATAAGCTTAACGTTATTTCAAACTTGCTTGAGAAGTGCGACACTCTTATTATTGGCGGCGGTATGGCTTATACGTTCCTCAAAGCTATGGGTAAAGAGATTGGCGAATCACTTCTTGATGATTCAAAGCTTGACTACTGTAAGGAAATGATTGCTAAGGCTGAGAAATTGGGCAAAAAGCTTCTTCTTCCTATTGATACAAAAATCGCTGCTTCTTTCCCGAATCCTATAGATGGTCCTATTGAAGTTAAATGCGTTTCTGTAGATGAGATTCCTGCTGATATGCAAGGTCTTGATATCGGTTGTAAGACAGCCGAGTTGTTTGCTGATGCTGTTAAGTCTGCTAAAACTGTTGTTTGGAATGGACCTATGGGTGTTTTCGAGAACCCAACTCTTGCAGAGGGTACAATTGCTATCGCAAAAGCTATGGCTGAGACAGACGCTATTACAATAGTTGGTGGCGGTGATTCTGCTGCAGCTGTTAAGAAAATGGGATTTGCTGATAAGATTACCCACGTTTCAACAGGTGGTGGCGCTTCTTTGGAATTCCTTGAGGGTCTTGTTCTTCCCGGAATCGCTTGTCTTGAAGATAAATAAAAGGAGTAATTAATATTATGAGAACTAAAGTTATTGCAGGTAACTGGAAAATGAACAAAACTCCGGCTGAGGCTGCTGAGTTTATTATGGAGTTAAAAGAATCTGTTAAAGGCATAGAAAATGAGATTATTGCGGCTGTTCCGTTTGTTTGCATTCCCGCAGCTTTGACTGCTTCTGAGGGTAGCAACATTAAGATTGCAGCACAGAATATGCACTGGGAGGAAAAAGGTGCTTATACCGGTGAGATTTCAGGAGCTATGCTTAAAGATTTGGGTATAGAATACGTTATTATCGGGCACTCAGAGAGAAGAGAATACTTCGCTGAAACTGATGAGACTGTTAATCTCAAAGCACACGCTGCTTTCAAGAATGGTCTTAAACCTATCATCTGCGTTGGAGAGTCTCTCCTTCAGAGAGATGAGGGTGTTATGCCTGAGCACATCAGATATCAAGTAAAAGTTGCTCTTCTCAACTTAACTGCAGAGCAAGTTGCTGATTTGATTATCGTTTATGAGCCTATTTGGGCTATTGGTACCGGAAGAACTGCTTCTGCAGAGCAAGCTCAAGAAGTATGCAAAATCATTCGTGATGTTGTAGCTGAGCTTTACAGCAAAGAAACTGCAGAGAAAGTTCGCATTCAATATGGTGGCAGCGTAAATGCACAAACAGCTGATTCACTTTTCAGTATGCCTGACATTGATGGCGGTCTTGTTGGCGGAGCAAGCCTTAAAGTTAAGGATTTTACTGTGATTGCAAGCTATAAGGCGTAATTCTAATTCAGATATTATGGCTATTTTAAAAAAAAGCTACAATGATTATGATAAAGAAACCAAGGGCATTTGGCAGAAGATAAAGTTACCTCTGCTGATTGCCCTTGCAATCATTTTATTTATAATCGTTTTATCATTAGGGTTAACGGATGCTGGCTTTTTCCCCGGTAACGTAATCCACCGATTTACTGTTTCTTCTTTTTTGGAGGATACATATGCCGATTTGGGTTATGAACTTATCGAATACGATGGTTATGATCCAAAAACTGATTATTTCGTATACAACTGCCGTGTAAATGGTCTCGAATGCGAAATGAAAGCCAAAAATTTCAGTGTGCAATATGATGGATATTATCATAAATATTGCAGAAACACTTATTTCCAGGACGTTACTTCTGATTATATGAGTAACTATCTAACCTCAAAATGGAACGAGAAACATCCTGAGTACTCTGTAAATTGGAAAAGCGAGATTGATATACCTTTAAGTAACACAAAATACCCAAACAAAGCACCTACCACACCGGCGATTGATGAGTCACTGATTCTTGATGCGTGCAAAACATACGGTGGCAGCTTTGAGTTTACGGTTGATGTGTATGGTGAAAATATTTCGTTTGATGAATATAAAGCGACTGTATACAAAATAGTGCGTATATTACAAATAGAAATGGATAACAGACCTCTCAGTTTGCAGGTTTTTTACTATAGAAGCGACAATAGCGGAGAGAACGTTATGCAATATGAATCGTATTTGTGGACGCACCAATTTGATTACACAGAACAAGGTGTGCTCTCTGCCGAAAATGTTCACAAATATGTCGAAGTTCCTGAGGATATTCAGAGGAAAGCTAACATATATTATACCGTTAGAAAAATTGTTATTATAGTAGTAAGCGTGACTATTGTAGCACTTTCTGCGTTATGGATCTTTCGAAGATATCGCAAATATAAAAAGAATAAAAACTATAAAAACAGCATTTAATTTTTGGAGTGATTTTTTTGCAGAAAATTTCTTTGGTTTTTACAGGCGGAGGTACGGCCGGACACGTTACCCCTAATTTAGCAATAATACCGATTGTTCGTGAGAAAATGAAGGATTTTGAACTTGATATTCATTATATTGGCTCAGAAAATGGTATTGAAAAAGAAATGATAGAGAAGTTACCTGATATTACTTACCATTCCGTTCGTACAGGTAAACTCAGAAGGTATTTCTCTTTGAAAAATTTTACCGATCCTTTCAGAGTAATCGGTGGATATTTTGATGCAAAAAAAATCATAAAAAAAATACGTCCTACTGTTGTTTTCTCCAAGGGAGGATTTGTTTCTGTTCCTGTTGCTGCGGCTGCACACTCTCAAAAGATTCCTGTTATTGCGCACGAGTCAGATCTTACTCCCGGTCTTGCAAATAAACTTTCTGCAAAATACGCTACAAAAATATGCACTACTTTCCCCGATACGTTGGAATATCTTCCGAAAGACATAGGTGTTTGCACCGGCTCTCCAATACGCCCTGAGCTTTTTGACGGAAATGCGCTTCGCGCACGCGAACGCTACGGTTTTGATAATAAACCTGTAATTTTAAGTATGGGCGGTAGCTTAGGTTCTGTAAATTTAAATAAGGCATTAAGGGAAAATTTACCTGAATTAGTAAAATCTTACAATATCATCCACTTGTGCGGCAAGGGAAATCTTGACGAAGCGTGCAATAAATACGCACCGTCTTACATACAATTTGAATTCATATCTGACGAATTGCCTGATGCTTTGGCTTTAGCCGATCTTATAATATCTCGTGCCGGCTCCAATGCCATACACGAATTTCTTGCTCTCCATAAGCCTATGCTTCTAATACCTCTTTCAACAGCAGCAAGCCGCGGAGACCAAATTCTTAACGCAGAGTCTTTTGAAAAACGCGGTTTTGCAATTGTTTTAAAAGAAGAAAACATAACGCCGACATCTTTTATTCACGCAGTCTCTTATGTAGAGAAGGATAAAGAAAAAATGACGGCGGCTATGATTAACTGTGAAAGCTCAAACGGTGTAAATATTATAGCAGATTTAATTGTTGAAACGATAAATAAACAATTAATTCAATAAGTGTTCTTTTCCAATAAAACCTACCATGTCAAAATCTTTGATGTTATGGCGAATTATGTAATCTATATACGTCATTACCATTTTTGCGGTAAGAAGGTACCCTGCCGGTGTCAAATGGCCGATCATATAGAATTTTTCTCTGAATATACCGTTATCTAACGGCCCGTATTTGCAAAAATCGATAACATAACAATTCGGGAATATTTCTGCCATTTTATAAAGAGCTTCTGCGTGTGCATTTACTATAGCATCATATTGTTCATCACCGGTTCTAAGCATTGTTATAAGGAAAAACTTAGCGTTTGGCTGTATTTCTTTTTGTATTCTTTGAATAATCGAGGCGTAATAACCTATAAAAGAATCCTCCGGATTCATATAATCATCTGTTATGTTTTCCATAGAACCCATTGTCTTTTTTTGGCCAAACAAATCATTTATACCAAGGGCAATAATATAAGCATCACTTGCCTTTTCTTTATCCCAAAAATTATTGGCTTCAGCAAAAGTTTTCGTATACTCCTCTGCTGTCATGCCTCCGCGGGAAAAATTGTAAACCTTACTGCCAATAGCACGTGCAATATGCTGACCCCATGAATGCTCAAACATATCGGCGTACACTTTACTTCCGTCTTGCTTTACTTGTTCAAACTCGCCTGACGAAAGGCTATCGCCAATGCACGCTATAGTGCGAAAAATCCCACAAAAACCACCGTCTCTTAAAAGTGTGTCAAGGGGCTTTTCGTTTTCATTAAATAAATATGATAAATCCATATATTTTACCTACTCCTTTGATATTTTTAAGATTTAAACATTGATGTAAGAAAGTGTAACATAATAGATGTGATGTTGCAATAATAAGCTATAGTGATGATAATAAAAGGTTAAATAAAAAAGCCAAAAGTGTTAATCCTTGATTTTACTGATTAAAGTAATGTACAATATAAGCGACTTTTTTAAGGAGTTTCCGTAGTAATGAAAAAATTATTATACATTTTATTACAATGCACATGGGGGTTTTTACAGACTCTTTTGGGTTTTATTATATTTTTACTTCATATTAATTGTTCTCACTTTATTTTTCACGGTGCTGTTGTTACAAAGTGGCACGGAAAGTCGAGTGTTTCTCTCGGGTTGTTTGTTTTCATTACAAATGAGCCGTATTTCGCAGAAAAGTTTGAAGGCGAGATCAGCAAAGAAGTATTATCGGAGAGATTGTTGGTACATGAATACGGACATACAATACAGTCTTTGATTTTAGGTCCTCTTTATTTGTTGGTAATGGGAATCCCCTCTACTTTGTGGGGATTTTTACCAAATCCGGCAAAAAAGAGAAAAGAGGAAAAAATATCCTACTTTTCTTTTTTCACTGAGAAGTGGGCTAATAATTTAGGAGAAAAAGTAACCGGCAAAGAATCTATGGGAAATTTATTAATTGATTGATGGTTTTTATTCTTTATATATGTTATAATGTCATCATCATATAAAAAAATGGAGTTACAAATATGGATTTGCTAAAATTACTTAATGAAATGACTGTGGACGAGAAGTTAGCGCAGATGACACAGCTTGTACCGCAGATTATAACTGATAAGGGCGAAGGAGTTATAACCGGCCCTATGCGAAATTTCGGTATAACAAAAAAAGAAACGTCATCTGTAGGCACGTTACTTGGCGCCAGCGGAGCAAAACAAATAAAAGATTTACAAGATTTTCATTTAAGTGAAGACCCACATAAAATCCCGTTGCTTTTTATGGCAGACGTTATTCACGGCTACAGAACTCTTTATCCTGTACCTTTGGGACTCGGAGCGTCTTTTGATGTTGATTTAGCTGAAAAGTGTTGCGCAATGGCTGCAAAAGAAGCTTCCGTAGGTGGCATTCACGTAACGTTTGCGCCAATGATTGACTTGGTGCGCGATGCTCGTTGGGGAAGATGCATGGAAACCACGGGAGAAGACCCGTATCTTAACTCGAAAATGTCTGCAGCAATGGTAAAAGGCTTCCAAGGAGATTTCAGTAAAGACAAAATAGCCGCGTGCGTGAAACATTTCGCAGCATACGGTGCATGCGACGGCGGCAGAGATTATGATGCTGTAGAGATGGGCGATCACACGTTGCGTGAATATTACTTGCCTGCATATAAAGCGGCAGTTGATGCGGGCGTTGAGCTTGTGATGACTTCTTTTAATACTTTAAACGGTATACCTTCTTCTGCTAATAAATATCTCGTTGATGATATTTTGCGTAAGGAATGGGGCTTTGATGGCATTGTTATTTCTGATTTTAATGCTTTTTATGAGATGATTTCTCACGGTATTTGCGAAGATGAGAAAGATTGCGCTAAAAAAGCTCTTGATGCCACCAGCGACATTGAAATGATGTCTACTTGTTTCGTGAAATATGGTAAGGAGCTTTTGGAAGAAGGGGCTATTACCGAAAAGCAGCTTGATGATGCTGTTTTGCGTATATTGAGACTCAAGGAAAAACTTGGTCTTTTTGACAATCCGTACAGAGCAGCCGATGAGGAAGCCGAGAAAAAAATTCATCTTTGCGCTGAGCACAGGGAACTTGCGAGAGAGGCTGCTGAGAAGAGTGCAGTTTTGTTAAAGAACGACGGTGTTCTGCCTTTTGACAAAAATGTAAAAAAAGTGGCAATTATCGGTCCTGTTGCTGACCACGGAATGATCGGCGGTTGGTACTGCTGCGGCAAATCTTCTGAGGCCATCAGTGTAATTGCCGGTGTTAAAAATGCTGTTCCCAATGCAGAAATTGTTTTTGCAAGGGGTTGCAGCGCTCATCCTAACGAAAAAGCAGAGGAAGTTGCTGACTTGATTGATGAGGCAATTAGCCTCGCTAAAGATGCTGATGCCGTTATTCTTTGCCTTGGCGAAGAAATTGATATGAGCGGTGAAGCACATTCGCGCGCCAGAATTTCCGTAAGTGATTCGCAAACTGAGTTAATAAAGAGAGTTTGTGAGGTTAATAAGAAAACTGCAGTGGTATTTTACTGTGGTCGTCCGCTTGCGCTTGAGAAAATCGACGACGTTTCGCCTGCGACTGTCATTTTCTGGCATCCCGGCACTGAGGGAGGCAATGCCCTGGCAAATTTGCTTTTTGGAAACGTCAATTTCCAGGCGAAGCTTCCTATGACTTTCCCGCGTGAGGGACAATCTCCTTATTACTATAATCACCTGCGTACAGGCAGACCTAACACGAATAGCGGTTATTGTTTGGGTTATAGCGATACTCCATATAAACCGGTGTATCCTTTTGGCTACGGTTTGTCATATACTTCTTTTGATATTTCGGCACCTGTTCTTTCGCGTACGGAAATGGCGACGGACGAGTCAATTACAGTTACTGTTAATGTGAAAAACGTGGGTAATTGTTCCGGTATTGAAACTGTACAGCTTTACATACAAGACGTGACGGCTTCTGTGGCGCGACCCGTTAAGGAACTCAAGGGATATCAAAAAGTTTGTCTTGCTCCCGGCGAGAGTGCGACTGTTTCTTTTGATATTACTATTGAAGAATTAAAATTCCATACTTTCTGTGGTAAATATGATGCCGAAAAGGGTAAATTCAAGGTTTTTGTCGGAAATCACTCTGATATTGAAACTTTTGAGACGTTTGAATTGAAATAAAAAAAAGTCCTACTATCAGGACTTTAAGAATGGGGTGGCTGATGGGATTCGAACCCACGACCCCCAGGGCCACAACCTGGTACTCTAACCAACTGAGCTACAGCCACCATATGCAAGTCACCCATGAAACGTACGCTTCCACAAGCAACGAGCTTTACGATTATACGATATTATAGCAGCGCTTGTCAACTGTTTTTTTATATTTATCTTTCTGTTGAAATAGGCAAAGCACATTGGTATACTATTCGTATGTTATTATTATAAGTGATTAGAGGCGTTAGTTTGTGGATTATAAAATAATTTTTTCTTCGCGCAAGACTCTCAGCGTTGAAGTGGCAATAGGCGGAGCCATCACAGTGCGCGCACCTAAAGGTGTTTCAAAGAAAAAAATTGATGCTTTTATTAAAGAGCATGAAGCTTCTTTGCAATCTGCTCAAAAAAAGCAGATTGCGAGAGCAGAAAATCAATATCACAGAGAACTTTCGTATGAAGAAATACAAAAGCTAAAAGCAGCGGCAAAAGAATACATTCCGGAGCGTGTAAAATCTTTTGCAAAAATAATGAATTTAGAGCCCTCGGCTGTAAAAATATCAAGTGCGCAGAAAAATTTTGGAAGTTGTAGCGGTAAAAATAGCCTAAATTTCTCTTACAGGCTGATGATGTACCCAAAAGAAGCAATTGATTATGTTGTTGTGCATGAGCTTGCACATATCAAACACCACAATCACAGTGCAGATTTTTATAAATTAATTGAACAATATATGCCTGATTACAAAAAGCGCATTGCAATTCTTAAACAGTAAGGTGGTGTTTTATGACAAGCGACAGCAAACCCTACAAAATAATTCTATCTTCGGGACCGAGAGGCGGTAAGTCCGTTATTGCAAAGAAAATAAATGAGTGGTTTTCAAAAGAGTATTCCGTCCATATAATTGCCGAAACGGCGCGCGAACTTTTTGACGGTGGCTTGATTTACAGTGACAGTCCATACAAGGCACAGCGAGCAATAATTCACAGACAACTTGAGAAAGAAAGAGAAGTTTTCGAGAAAATTTCGGCTTCCGGACAGGATTTGAGCAAAACAATAGTTGTTTTTGACAGAACGTGCATTGATGCAATTACTTTCATTAGCGATGATGAATTTTCAATGTTGCTAAAAGAAGAAAATTTATCTTCAGACGATATTGCCGCATATTTACACGGCGCATACGTACTACATCTGCAAAGCCTTGCTGTGACTTTACCGGATTTTTACGAAAAGAAAAACCACGCCAGCAGCGTTATTCGCAGAGAATCTGCAGACGAGGCTGCCGCTTCTGACAAGAATATATACGCGGCATACGAGAAATACATGAATATCTTTCAAAAACATGTAGTCATAGAAGCAACAAAGAACGTTGAAGATAAGTTTATCACAGTAAAAAAGGAAATAGAAAAAATTTTAAATATCTAAAGAGCACCCCGGCAAAACTTGAATTGCCGGGGTCTATCATTACAATATTATATAGCCTTTACAAAGATTATTCAATATCCAGCTTGTTTAATATATCTTTGCCTGCTTCATAATCAGGCCCGTCGTTGTCGTTTGCAGCGGGCTCCGCTGTGTCATCCACGAAAACTTCGCTGTCAATCTCCACTTCGTCTACAGCTTCTTCACCTTCTGCCAAAACGTCTGCAACATCAACTGCTGCATCTTCTTCTTTATCAGTTTTAGCGCAGCTTACAATAAGATTTGTTTCTGTCGTCCTCATCAAGCGAACACCGCTCGTATTTCTGCCGATAATGTTAATATCCTCTGCGTGAATTCTAATGATGACGCCCTCTGTTGTGATCATCATTATATCATTATCGTCGTTAACCATCATCATTCCTACCAGCTCGCCTGTTTTGTCAGAAATCTTATATGTCAACAAACCTTTACCGCCTCTTGTCTGCGGACGATATTCCTCAACATCAGTTCTCTTTCCAAATCCCTTTTCAGTTACAATCAATATTGAATCTCCGGGTTTGCAGATATCCATACCGATAACGTAATCTTCATCGCGAAGAGTTATACCCTTAACACCTATTGAGTCTCTACCTGTCGAACGAACATCTTTCTCGTTAAAGCGAATTGACATTCCCTTTCTTGTAGCTATCATGATGTCCTGACCTTCATCAACAAGATGAGCATTAATAAGCTCGTCTCCATCACGAAGATCTACAGCAATCAAACCGCCTTTGCGCATATTACTGTATGCTTTAAGCTCTGTTTTCTTAACGATACCTGACTTTGTAGCAATAACAAGATATTTACCATCCTCAAATCCTGTAATAGGAATCATCGTAGCTACTTTTTCATCAGGTTGGAGCTGTAACAGGTTAACTATAGCAATTCCTTTAGCCGTCCTACCGGCATCAGGGATCTCATAACCTTTAAGTGAATATACACGGCCAAAAGTTGTAATAAACAAAATCATATCGTGTGAAGATGTTATAAGCAGTTTTTCAACAAAATCTTCTTCTCTTGTAGTAAGTCCCATTATACCCTTACCGCCTCTGCGCTGAGCCTTGTATGTATCGGCGGCAGTACGTTTAATATAACCTACGTTCGTAAGAGTAATTGCAACTTCCTGCTCATGAATAAGATCCTCAAGGTCAATTTCGCCTTCATACGGTATAATTCTTGTTCTTCTCTCGTCACCGTATTTATTTTTAATAACCAAAAGTTCTTCCTTGATAACACCCATAAGTATGGACTCATCACCGAGAATACTTCTGTAATACTCTATTTCTTTAAGCTTCTCAGCGTATTCTGTCTGAACCTTTTCTCTTTCTATACCTGTCAAACGACCAAGACGCATATCAATGATGTACTGCGCTTGGCGTTCGGTAAATCCAAAACGATTCATCATGCCCTCTTTAGCGATAGGCTCCGTCTTTGACGAACGTATAATATTGATAATCTCATCAATATTATCAAGAGCAAGCAACATACCCTCTAAAATATGCGCTCTGTCTAAAGCTTTCTCAAGGTCAAACTGCGTTCTTCTGCTGACAACTTCTTTTTGATGGTCAATGTAATATACAAGAGCCTCTTTAAGATTAATAAGCTTTGGCTGCGATTTGCCGTCTGCTGTAGGAATCAAAGCAAGCATATTTACATTGAAAGCTTCCTGAAGAGAAGTGTATTTATAAAGCTGATTAAGAACAACGTTTGGATTAGCTTCTCTCTTAAGCTCAATAACAATTCTGATACCCTTCTTAGAGTACTCGTCGCGAAGTCCGCTTATAGTATCTATTCTCTTGTCCTTAACAAGTTCAGCAATTTTTTCAACAAGACGCGCATTGTTGACCTGATACGGAAGCTCCGTTACAACAATTCTATGTCTGCCGTTCGCCATTTCTTCAATCTTAGCCTCTGCGCGCACTAAAATCTTGCCGCGTCCCGTACGGAAAGCTTCGCGAATTCCCTGCTTGCCCAAAATATTGGCACCGGTAGGGAAATCCGGTCCTTTTATGTACTGCATAAGCTCATCTATTGAAATCTCAGGGTTATCAATTACCTGAATGACACCATCAATTACTTCTCCAAGGTTATGAGGCGGAATATTTGTTGCCATACCAACAGCAATACCCGAAGAACCATTAACAAGCATATTAGGAAAACGAGAAGGTAAAACAACAGGTTCTATCTCGTGCTCATCGTAGTTAGGTCTGAAATCAACTGTATTTTTATTGATGTCAGCAACCATTTCCATTGAGATTTTGGACATTTTTGCCTCAGTGTAACGCTGTGCAGCCGGAGGATCTCCGTCTCTTGAACCAAAGTTACCCTGTCCGTCAACCAACACATATCTCATTGAGAAATCCTGGGCAAGTCTTACCAAGCTGTCATATATGGCAGCATCACCGTGAGGGTGATATTTACCCATTACGTGACCTACCGTTGTGGCAGATTTTCTCGTAGCCTTGTCAGGAGTATATCCCAACTCAAACATAGAGTAAACAATTCTCCTATGTACGGGCTTTAGACCGTCTCTTACATCAGGAAGTGCCCTGTCTACGATAACACTCATTGAATAATCAATAAAAGATGTCTTCATCTCGTGAACAATATCTACGGGTACAACTCTGTTATATCCCCCGTCTTGTTCATCCATAATCTCTTTGTTGAACTCATCACTCATTATAAATATAACTCCTTTTTGGAATTCTGTTATATGCTGTTACATCTTTTATATTTTATCACTTTTCCACAAAAAAGTCCACAAATTTCAGCTTGGTTTTGCTGCAGGCAGAAGTTTTTCAGATGGATTCTTTATAACAAGCCCATTGGCTTCTTTAGGTATTCTCACTATAAATTCTATGTATTCTCCTCTGTCAAATTGCGCCGCTTTCGCTTCTACACCGGACTGTTTTAACATTGATATCGTCTCTTTTATTGTGTTTACGAAAATTTTAATATCTCTTACCACAAATTTCACGCTACCTTTTTGAAAAGAAAGCTTTTTCTGAACAGGCATAAGATATCCCTTTTCCAAAATAGCAGCATTATACTTTTCAATCATTTTTTCAACAATATCCTCTGCTTCCTTGACACTGGCATGCTTCTCACAAATAACCTTTAAGGCCTTAAGCTGCAGCTGTTCATCAGGCATACGCAAAAGCGCGCGAGCGTGCCTTTCTGAAAGTTTATTGTCACAAAGAATTTTCTTAACCATCGGCGGTAGCTTAAGCAAACGTATTTTATTGGCAATTGACGATTGGCTTTTCCCTACTTTTCTTGCAAGTTCCTCCTGTGTAAGTCCATGGTCAATCAAAAGACAATAATATCCCTCTGCTTCTTCCATAAAATTCAAATTTTCTCTTTGCAAATTCTCAATCAAAGCCAAAACAGCAGAGTCATTATCTCCTGCATTATAAACTATTGCAGGTACGGTAGTTAAACCTACAATTTTTGCAGCTCTTAATCTCCGCTCACCGGCAATAATCTCATAAGACTGCTCTCCGCGAATCGGTCTTACTGTAATAGGCTGCAATATGCCATATTCCTTTATTGAATTGGCAAGATCATATAATGCGCTTCTTGAAAATTCCTTGCGCGGCTGATAGGGATTCGCCTTAATTCTATTCGTTGGTATTTCTGTAATATAATCTCTCGGCATTTCATCTGTCGACTCATCATGTTTAAGTACACAATTCATATAAATCCTCCTTTGTACATATGCGACAATTTTTGTCGCACCGGTCATACCTTGTTTCAAACAAAATATAAAGTATTTCGACCGTTTTGAAAAGAAGATTCATTCGACTCTCACACCGATTTCAGCCGACCTTTTGACCGTTTTCGACCATTTATAACGGGTTTTTCTTCGGAATTCCGGCTTTTCGCGGATATTTGGTCGACAAAAAATTTGTTTTTTTAACGCAAATTATTCGTCTTGTAAAGTCACTTTCAGGTAAATTAAATACATCCTCAGAAATAACTGACCCCGAAAGCTCCTTTAATGCGCTTTCAAAGCAGTCCTCCTCAGAAGCTCCTTTCATCGCTATAAAAACACCGTCTTTTTTTACAAACGGCATACAATATTCAAGCAAAATATTCATAGGCGCTACAGCTCTTGCCGTAACACAATCAAATTTTTCTCGCAACTTCTTATCTCTTCCACCATCTTCTGCTCTGGCATGTATTGCAGTTATTCCCTTAAGTCCAAGCTCACTAATAACAGTATTCAAAAAATTCACTCTTTTTCCCAGAGAATCCAACAGTACAACTTCTACTTCAGGTCTCATTATTTTTAGAGGTATTCCCGGAAAGCCGGCCCCGGTGCCGATATCAGCTACATTTTTACTATCCTGTCTGTCAATATACGGAACGATTGTTATGCTATCCACAAAGTGCTTTATAATCACTTCACGTTCTTCACAAACCGCTGTAAGATTCATAAATTTATTCCACTCAAGCAATAAATCGCCATATATGGAAAATTTTTCCACTTGCTCGTCACTAATGTTTATTCCAAGTTGTGCTGTTGTAGACTTAAAAAAATCTGCAAGTTCCTTATTCAACATTTTTATTCCTCCACCGGACTATTGCCCTGCGAGCTTAAAAAAATCATAAGTGCCGTAATATCAGCCGGTGACACTCCCGTTATTCTGCTTGCCTGTCCAACTGATTCGGGCTGTATTTTCGTAAGCTTTTCTCTTGCTTCAAGACATATATTTGTTACTTGCTTATAATCAAATGGTACAGGCAGACGCTTTTTTTCCAATTTTTTAAATTGACTTATCTGCATTTCCTGTCTTTTGATATAACCTTCATACTTTATTGAAATTTCTACTTGTTCTGCTTCTCTGAACGATAAAGTTTTCTTTTCTCCGGCTTTTCCCTGTTTTTCTTCAAATTTGCATATCATTTCATAGCTTATTTCCGGCCTTTTCAATAAATCTGCCAGTGAGCAACTTCCCTTTAGCGATGCTGAGCCTGCACTTTCCAAAAGCGCGTCAATTTCCGTACCGGGAGAAACGAAAGTAGTATTGAGCCGCTCAACTTCCGAATTGATATTTTCCATTTTTGCCAAAAATTTACCGTAACGCTCCTCCGTAATCAAACCTGCCTCATAACCCTTGGGAGTAAGCCTGCTGTCGGCATTATCCTGGCGCAAAACAAGACGATATTCCGCACGGGAAGTCATCATTCTGTATGGCTCGCGCGTTCCTCGAGTTACCAAATCATCAATAAGAACTCCTATGTAGCCCTCTGAGCGGTCAATTATTATAGGCTCTTTTCCCTGAAGCTTTCGTCCGGCATTTATACCGGCCATCAAACCTTGCGCCGCGGCTTCCTCATAACCTGATGAGCCGTTAATCTGCCCTGCACAGAAAAGCCCATCAACTATCCTGCTTTCAAGTGAAAGCTTTAGCTGTCTTGCATCTATTGCATCATATTCAATTGCATACGCAGGTCTCATTATGGAAGCGTTTTCCAATCCCTCTATTGAATGTATAAAATCACATTGCACGTCTTCAGGCAAACTTGAGGACATTCCCTGAACGTACATTTCTTCCGTATCACTACCCATTGGTTCTATAAAGAGCTGATGGCGTTCTTTGTCGGCAAAACGCATAATCTTGTCTTCAATCGACGGACAGTAACGCGGCCCGACTCCCTCTATCATACCGTTATACAAAGGTGATCTGTGCAAATTTGCCTTAATTATATCGTGTGTTTTCTGGTTTGTATGCGTAAGGTAACACGGTAACTGCTCATTTGCAGGTGCGTCCTCGTCAAAAGAGAACGAAAAAGGCATGTCGTCCCCCATTTGAGGCTCTGTTTTTGAAAAATCACAGCTTTGCCTGTTAACTCGCGGCGGAGTTCCTGTTTTAAGTCTTATTATTGTAAAACCTAAATCAGCCAAACATCCCGAAAGAGCATTTGCAGGAAAATGGCCGTCAGGTCCGCTGCTGTAGCTGTGTTCACCTATGATTACCTTACCCTTTAAATATGTTCCGGTGCACGCGACAGCACATTTACAACCGTATTCTGCCCCAAGGTGCGTAACGACCCCCGTTACCTTCGGTATGCCGTCCTCGCCTTCTTCTGTAAGAATTTTAACTATTTCAGCCTGTTTCAGGTCGATATTTTTTTCCAGCTCGAGAATATGCTTCATTTCTGACTGATAACGTCTTCTGTCAATTTGAGCTCTCGGCGAGTACACAGCCGGTCCCTTTGCTTTGTTGAGAAGTTTTGTTTGAATAGCCGTTTTATCCGCAGCTTTTCCCATAATTCCTCCCATAGCATCAATTTCTCGTACTAATTGCCCCTTTGCAGTACCTCCGATACTGGGATTACATGCCATATTTGCCACACTGTCAATATTTATACCAAATATCACAGTTTTAAAACCTAATCTCGCCGCAGCAAAAGCAGCCTCACATCCTGCATGGCCTGCACCAATAACTGCTACATCATAATCTCCAAAATGTACTCCCATGTTATCAACTCCTATTTACCCAGACAGAATTTACTGAAAATCGTCTCCATAACATCTTCTTCAATAGATTCTCCCGTAATTTCACCGAGAAATTTACCACATTCCCATATATCGTACGATATACAATCCAGTGGCATATTTGTTTCATAGCTCACCTGCGCCTTTTTCAATGCATACAACGCATTATCGAGTAGTGCTTTGTGCCTTTCGCTCGTTATAATCGTTTGATTTTCAGCAATTGCGCCTATTTTCATCAGCTCTTTTATTTTTTCAAACAACGTTTTAATGCCGGTTTTTTCTTTTACTGATATTTTTACGGAATCTTCGCTGAATATTTCTACTGTTTGCTCAGCTTCAATGTCACATTTATTTAAAACTGTAATTATGTTTTTGCTTTCAAATTTATTATTTATATCATCAAGAAGCTCTTTTGAAAGAAGTGCTCTGTTTTTATCTGACACATCAGCCATAAAAATAACAACATCACTGTTTTCTATTGCTCCATACGATCTGTCTACACCTATTTTCTCAACTATATCGGAGGTTTCCCTCAAACCTGCTGTATCAGTTAAAATAATAGGTATACCTTCATAATCTATACTTTCTTCAATTGTATCACGTGTTGTACCGGCAATATCGGTAACAATTGCTCTCTCGTGTCCTGAAAGTAAATTTAACAACGAAGATTTGCCAACGTTAGGTATTCCTGCAATTGAAACTTTAATACCATCTTTCAATATACGTCCTTGATAGAACGTCTCAGAAAGAGTTGAAAGAATTTTTTTTGTTTCTTCTAACAATTTCATAGCTGAATCGCCTGCTTCTTCATCCATTTCATACTCCGGATAGTCCAGCGCAACTTCTATTTCAGCTAAGCAAAGTTTTAGTTTTTCACGTATTTTTTGAATTTCATTAGATAATTTTCCAGAAAGCTGTCCTGCAGCAGTTTTTCTGCCCGCATCTGTTCTCGCATTGATTATATCCATAACAGCTTCTGCTTTTGAAAGGTCTATTCTGCCGTTCAAAAATGCCCTTTTGGTAAATTCTCCCGGTTCTGCAGGTCTTATTCCCATTTTAAACAAAATTGACAATATTTCTCTCATAACGGCATAGCCACCATGACTGTTAATTTCTACAATATCCTCTTTTGTATATGAATGGGGTCCTTTCATTACACTTATAAGGCATTCATCTATGATTTCGTCTGTATCCGGATCAACAACATACCCGTATTTTATGGTATGAGAAGACATACGGGCAACCGCATTTTCTTCAGTTGCCCGTTTTTTTATACTCTTAAATATCTTATTTGATTTTTCAATCGCCGCATCACCGCTAATACGTATAATACCTATACCGCCTGCTCCTGCAGGCGTCGAAATTGCTGCGATTGTATCGTCACAGTGATATCTCATAAATCATCAAAATTTCTTAACGTAAGGTCTTGTTTTTACTATTACGCAACGGTTAGGCTCTACACCCTGACTCTCTGTTACAACATTTCTATTACTTTGAAGAGCGGAGTGAATGATTCTTCTCTCATATGCCGGCATAGGATCTAACGATACAGGACGTTTATACTTTGCAACTCTTGAAGCTGCTCTGTTAGCCATTGCAATCAAATTTTCTTCTCTATGCTTTCTGTAATCTTCTACGTCTATGCATACACGCTTGAAATCATCTTTTCCCTTATTTACTAAAATACTTGCAATGTAGTTAATAGCATACAACGATTCCCCATGACGTCCGATGAGATGAGATACGTCATTACCTGTAATATTAACCTTTATTACTTGTACTCCATCCTCTTCTTCTTCTGTTATAACGTATTTTGGACAATCATCTTCTGTGCGTGATCTGTTTATAATCTCATCAAGGAAATTAGCTACTATTTTTGTGTCAGGAACATTTACCGTTACTCTTACTTTAGCACCTTTACCGCCAAATAATCCGAGTTTTGCTTTACTTCCTTCATCTAAAATATCAACCTTTGCATCTTCCAAGTCAATATTTAATTCTTCTAACGCAAGCTGAATTGCCTCATCAATTGTTTTCGCTTCTTTCTCTACAAACTTAGGCATTTTTCACACTTCCCTCTTTCTTCTTTATAAAAACATTCTTTATCAGATATGTTTGTAATATACTCAAGATGTTACCTACAGCCCAATAAAGAGCAAGTCCCGCAGGAACCATAAAGCCAAAAATCAACGTCATAAATGGCATTACTTTCATCATACCGCTCATTGGTTTTGGTGTATCATCCTTTTTCTCGCCTTTTTTCTTACCTTGTCTCATTGATAATATTTGAGAAATATAAGTTGTCGCAAAAGCAATTATAGGAAAAATCAGCAAAGGCAAATATAATTTATAATCTGCTTTGTCAATATTCCAAATCTGCCATTTTGGAGTTACACTTAAATCAAATATTCCCAAAAACACTTTGTTTACTTCTGCACCTATATAAAACTCTGCATTTCTTATAATCTCATAAAGAGCCATCAATATCGGGAACTGCAAAAGCATAGGTAAACATCCTGCCATAGGATTTATCTTGTACTTGGTGTACAAATTCTGTTGTTCTTCCTGCAGTCTGTTCTTGTCATTACCGTATTTTTTCTTTAATGCTTCTATCTCCGGCATTAAAGCCTGCTGCTTTTCCATACTCCTTTGTTGGCTTAAATTTAACGGAAATAAAAGTAATCTTGCAAATACAGTAAAGAGAATAATGGCTAAACCATAATTCTCAAATGCAAGATACCTATAAATATATTCCATTAAAACACCGAATGGCTGTGCAATAAAATTTAACATTGAAGCCTAAAATCCCTTCTTATTTTACCGGATCATAACCACCTTTGCAAAGCGGATTACACCTTAGTATTCTCCAAATTGCCATAAGGCTGCCCTTAAATGCACCGTGTTTTTGTATTGCTTCTAAAGCATACTGTGAACATGTAGGGTAAAATCTGCAACACGGTTTCTTCATGGGTGAAATGTGTTTTTGATAAAACTTTATTAAATACAAAAATACTTTTTTCAAACAAACATCCCCAATGCAGAAGAAAGCTTTTTCATTTCTTTTTCTACCTCTTTGTATGTAGGAATAGAAACTGCTTTTAGCTTTCTATTAGGCGAAACGGCTTTTCTTTCAGATGCTCTTGCTATGAAAACAATATCATAGCCTGTATTCATCTGTTCTCGGGAGAGACGGTAAGATTCACGAATGTAACGCTTCATTTTGTTTCTCTGAACGCTGTTACCGAATTTCTTACCTGTCGTTATCCCTATTCTGTTAATATTTTTTTTATTGGGCAATACGTACATTACAATATGCTTTCCTGCCTTGTAACGTCCTTTTTTATATACTGTCCTAAATTCGTTATTCTTTTTGAGGGAAACTATCATATTTGTAACTCCTCCCAAAAAATATAAATTAAGCTGACAATACTTTTCTTCCCTTTTGGCGTCTTCTTCTTAAAACTTTTCTGCCGTTAGCTGTTTTCATTCTTGCACGAAAACCGTGAACTTTGCTTCTTTGTTTTTTCTTAGGTTGATACGGTCTTATCATATCGACACCTCCTTCATCTACTGTACTTGTAAACTTCATTTTTTTGCCTTTTTATTTTTAGACAAAAAACACGCTATATTATACTTGTATATATAAAAAAAGTCAACCGAAATAAAATTTTTTCTCTTAAAAAAATTTTTTATTTTACTTATCACAACATGTTGTAGACATTTTATTCTAAAGCACAAAAAGTTGTAATTTTCTTAAAAATAGGCTATTTTTAGCAAAAAATTGCCTATTGCAATCTTATATTGTTTTCTGTTATATTAAGAGAGCACGACAAAAAGTTCATTGCTTTTTATGTGATTTTTCTGCTTGATTATTTTTTACAAGCGGCTTACATAGGATGACGTTTTTTCAAATTTTAAATTTACTAAAGCTTTCAAATTTATGGTTTACAATATCGGAGGAACACCTATGGATGTAATAAAAATTACCTTTGATGATATAAATTCAAAATGGAAAAAATGTAAGGAGGATCTTAAAGCTAATCTTTCTTCTTTACAATACGAAATGTACATTGAATCATTAACGCTTGTAGACATTACCGGAGATACAGCTCATTTTACTGTACCTTATGATTTTTGTATAAATACACTTGAGACCAAATTATATAACGATATTAAAGATGTTTTGGTAAAGAATACGGAGCACCATTTTACGCTTGCTTTTCATGTAGAAGGTGAGTATAAACCTGCTAATATAAATAACATTTCGTCTGTAGCAGAAAAAGGAAAAGTAATTTCCGTAGAAAATGAGTTTAAATCTAACTTAAACCCTAAATATACGTTTGACTCTTTTATAATAGGTAACAGTAACAGGATGGCTTACGCTGCGGCTGTTGCTATATCGGATTCTCCGGGAAACGCATATAACCCTTTGTTTATATACGGTAACTCGGGTTTAGGAAAAACCCACCTTATGCATGCCATTGGAAATCAAATTTTAAAAAACGACCCTACAAAGAAAGTTCTTTACGTTACGTCTGAAGTTTTTACTACAGAGTTTATTGATGCTATTGCAAATAAGAAAAATAATGAATTTCGTAATAAATACAGGAAAATTGACGTTCTTCTTATAGACGATATTCAATTTATATCAAGAATGGAGAGAACACAGGAAGAATTTTTCTATACTTTTTGCTCTCTTTATGAAGATAAAAAGCAAATTGTTATTTCTTGCGACAGCCCTCTTAATAAAATCGAAATTTTAGAGGACAGGCTTCGTACAAGATTTGGTTGGGGTCTTATTGTTGACATTCAAGTACCTGATTTTGAAACAAAAGTCGCTATTTTAAACAGAAAAGCTTCAGAAAATTCAATTGACGTAGACAATGAAATTCTTGATTACATTGCAAATTATACAAGTGACAATATAAGAGAGCTTGAAGGCGTTATTAACCATCTTTCAATGTCTCTTATGCAAGGTAAAGAAATTACTCTTAATCTTGCAAAAGAAGCTCTTAAACATTATCAGAAAAGTGATATTCACGAAATTGACGCAAGTATTATTATAGACAGTGTATCAAGATACTTTAATATGAGTGTTGAAGATATTCTCTCTAAGAAAAGGACAAAAGAATTAGTATTCCCGAGACAAATATCTATGTTCCTTTGCAGAGATCTTACAAATATGTCCTATCCTGACATAGGAAAAGCTTTTAATAACAGAGATCATACAACAGTAATGTATGCTTGTGAACAGATTTCAAAGCAAATAAACACAAATCCAGAGCTCAAACATATAATGGAAGAGCTTAAAAGAAATATTATTGTTTAAAATTATCCACAGATTTTTGTGGATATGTGAAAAAATGCCTGTGGACAAATTGTGGAAAAAATTTTAAAATAAGTAGGCTGTGGAAACTGTGGAAAACTTTTAGTACTTATCAACATAGTTATCAACAGGTAATTTTGGCTATATTTAGCCAAAAAATTGACTTTTCCCCAATATCCACAGACACTACTACTACTACTACTAAGTATATTATATTATAATATAAAAACGAGATGCGTGACCGGAGGTTTTAATTTATGAAATTGACTTGTAACAGAGATAATTTAGTGAGTGGAATTAATATCGTTCAAAAAGCAGTTCCTACAAAAAGCACTGCTGATATTTTGCAAGGAATTCTTATTGAAGTAGGTGAAGAGCTTCGCTTTACAGGAAATGATAATGAATTTGGAATTGTATATGAAATTCCGGCAATTATTGAGGAAATAGGAAGTGTTGTTGTTAATTCAAAGACTTTTGGTGATATAGTAAGAAAACTTCCTGATATTTACGTTACTTTAGAAACAATTAATGATGGATCAATGCTTTCAATTACAAGCGGTCATGCTAATTATAAAATTAAAGTTTATCCTACAGAAAGTTATCCGCCGGTTGCTTTTCTTGATACTTCCGTTTCATTTGATATAAAAGAAAGTGTTTTGGTTGAACTTATTAAGCAAACATCATTTGCTGCAGCTATGCAAGAAGAAAAAAGAGTTATTTTAAAAGGAGTTTTCATAGAGCAGAAAGACGGAGTACTTAGTTTTGTTGCTATTGATGGTTTCAGACTTGCAAAAAAATCCATTAATGTAGAAGATTCAAGAGAATTTTCAATTATTGTTCCTACAAAAATCCTTAATGAATTGTCAAAATCTTTAAATGGCGATGATGAAATTATTCATTTCTGCTGTAATGAAAATCAGATAATGTTTTTCTGTGATACATTTCGTATGGTATCAAAGCTTTATAAAGGCGATTACATAGATTATAGGAAAATGTTCCCGAGAGAATATAAAACCACATGTGTAATAAATAATAAAGCATTTTTAAGTGCTTTTGAAAGATCTTCTTTAGTTATACAAGACGAGAAGAAATATCCGTTAGCTGTTAAATTTAATAATAACGACGAAGTTGTAATGTATGTAAATGCAGAAAACGGTATTTTAAGGGAAGTTATTTCTGCGGAAGTTACAGGAGAAGATTTAGAAATAGGTATGTGCATTAGAAATATTCTTGAATGCTTAAAAGCAACAAATGAAGAAAATATTATTATTTCTCTTACACATGCATTAGGACCTTGTGTTATTACAGGTGTGGAAGATAAAAGCTTTCAATATCTTGTAATGCCTGTTAAAATAACATCAAAAGTAAATTAATTAAAAATCGGGATGTTTATTAGTCATATTTTATTAGAAAATTACAGAAATTATGCATCATTGGATATTGACTTATCCAATGATGTTAATATTTTTTACGGAAATAACGGTCAAGGAAAAACAAATTTGCTTGAGGCCGTTTTTTTTACTGTAATAGGTAAATCTTTTAGAGGAACTAAGGATTCTGATATAATAATGGCCGGTAAAAATGAGTTTTTAATTGATATTAGTGTAAATGATGATATAACAGAGAATATTTTTATTAAATACAATAAAAATAAAGAGAAATATATAAAAGTAAACAGTTTGTATCTAAGAAAAATAGGTCAGCTTATGGGAAGTCTTCTTGCAGTTGTTTTTTCTCCTGAAGATATGAATCTTATCTCTGAGGGGCCCTCTGTTCGAAGAAAATTTTTAGATATTGCTATAAGCCAAGTTAAACCAACATATTATTTTGATTTATTACAATACAATAAGGTTTTAATTCAAAAGAATAATCTTTTAAAAAGTGTAAAATATGGTAAAACTAAGATGTATGATGGTATTTTTTCCGTATGGAATGAGCAATTGGCAAGTGTGGGAGCAAAAATAATAAGTGAAAGATGTAGAATAATAGAAGAACTTTCTAAAGTTGCGATAGAAAAAAACATGAAAATAGCAAAAAATAGTGCGGAAAAGGAAGAATTGCTTAAAATTTCGTATAATAGTGATATTTCCCGGGAAATAATTTTAGAAAATGATATTGAAGTAATTAAAAGAGAATTTTTCAATTTACTTGAAGGTAAAATGCAAAAAGAAATAGAAAGGGAAATGACTCTTACCGGGCCGCATAGAGATGATTTGGAGTTTAAACTTGATGATAGAGATATGAAAAAATTCAGTTCACAAGGACAAAAAAGAACTGCAATATTGTCTTTAAAGCTAGCTGAGCTTGAATTATTAAAGAAAGCAACAGGTAGAAAACCTATTTTTTTACTTGACGATGTTTTTTCTGAGCTTGATGAAAAGAGACAGGAATCATTTTTAAATGAGATTTATGATGTTCAAACGTTTATTTCGTGTGTTGATATTAATTCTTTAAAGTATAATAAAAAGAATGCAAGAATTTTTGAAATTAAAAATGGCAGTGTAGTGTTGTAGAAAAATCTTTTTTGTGATACAATATGACAGATTATAAATGATTTTTCGGGAGATATTTATGTATTTGCATATTGGAGAAAACGTTTCTGTTTTTAGTAAGGAAATTGTTGGTATTTTTGATATAGACAAGACTACTACAAAGGGTGAAACAAGAAATTTTCTGAGTCATTCAGAAAAAGATGGTTCCAGTATTACAATTTCAAATGATATGCCAAGATCTTTTATAGTTATGTCAAAAAAAGGCAGTGATATAAAACAAGAAGTTTATATATCTCCGATATCTGTTTCGACATTAAAACAAAGATATCGAAAGGGATTTTAATTAAAGAAAAGGAGTAATTATTGTGGAAAACGCTAATAATTATAATGAAAATGACATACAAGTCTTAGAAGGTCTTGAAGCAGTCAGAAAACGCCCCGGTATGTACATAGGAAGTACGTCTACAAGGGGTTTGCATCATCTTGTTTATGAAATTGTTGATAATAGTATCGACGAAGCTCTTGCGGGAAGATGTGATACTATTAAAGTCATTATAAACAGCGATAATTCTGTTACGGTTGAAGATAATGGTGCGGGTATTCCTGTTGGTATACATAAGCAAATGGGAATTCCTACTGTGGAAGTTGTACATACAGTTCTTCATGCAGGCGGTAAATTTGGTGGCGGAGGATATCAGGTATCCGGTGGTTTGCACGGTGTTGGTGCTTCTGTTGTTAATGCTTTGTCTGAATTTCTTGAAGTTGAAGTTAGCCGTGAAGGAAAAGTTCATTATCAAAGATATGAAAGAGGAAAAACGGCTACAGAGTTAAAAATTATAGGAACAGCAACACATACCGGAACAAAAACAACTTTTAAACCTGACGGAGAAATATTCG
>JAGAQK010000171.1 GCA_017622825.1 Clostridia bacterium
CATCAACAGCATTAAACTCTATATTATCATTCGCTGTCAGCTCACGCACATTCACGCCGTCAGGTATATTTACAAATTGCTTTTCCTTGCCAAATCCAAATTCGTGTATCATTTTTTACTTGCCACCAAGTCTTTCTTTAATAATTTCAGAAACATTCTTCGCTATACTTTCTGTAAGAACTCTGTCCTCGCCCTCAGTCATAACTCGGATAAGCGGCTCAGTACCCGACGGACGCACAACAATCCTTCCCGTCTCACCGAATTGCTTCTTTGCATCATCAATCGCCGCCTTAATCTGCGGGTCAGTATAATAAGCGAGCTTACCTTCTTTTGATACAGTAACATTAATAATACTTTGAGGATATCGTTTCATCACCTTAGCAAGCTCAGAAAGCTTCTTACCACTTCTCTTTACAAGAGAAAGGAGCTGTATTGAAGTTAACTGTCCGTCTCCCGTAGAAGCAAAGTCCTTGAAAATAACGTGTCCCGACTGCTCGCCACCGAATACATAACCCTCCTGCAGCATCTCCTCAAGCACAAACCTGTCGCCAACCTTAGTGGCAACGAAAGATATTCCGTTATCCTTGCAGAATCTGCCGAAGCCCATATTAGTCATTACCGTGCCGACAGCAGTGTTTTTCGCAAGCTTGCCGCGCTCCTTCATGTCTTTCGCACAAATCGCCATAATGAAGTCGCCGTCCACAATATTACCCTCCTCGTCAACACAAATACATCTGTCAGCATCTCCGTCATAGGCAATACCTGCGTCCAGCTTATTTGCCAGCACGTACTCTCTCAAAATGTTGATATGCGTAGAACCGCAGTCACAATTTATATTTATGCCATTCGGTTTATCGTGCAAAATGTCAGCTTTTGCGCCAAGCTCCTCGAAGAGTTTCGCTGCTGACACACTTGCGGAACCATTCGCGCAATCCACTGCGATATTGAGCCCTTCAAGAGAGTTCATCACAGTGCTCTTTAAATGATCTACATAATCTCTTACTGCGTTTGTAGCGTATGTCACCTTGCCGATGTCCGTACCGGAAAGATTCTGAGGTTCTGCTTCGTCAAGCACAAGCGTCTCGATTTGTTCTTCCAGTGCATCAGGTATTTTGTATCCGTCTCCACTGAATATTTTTATACCGTTATACTCCGCAGGGTTGTGGGATGCCGATATCATAACACCCGCATCAGCCTTATACTTCTCTACAAGATAAGCAACTGCCGGCGTAGGCACAACGCCCAAAATAATAACGTCAACACCTACCGAACAAAGTCCCGATGCTATGCTGAAGCTTAACATATCAGATGAAATTCTCGTATCCGAGCCCACGCAGAACAAAAGTCTTCTTCTGCTACCGTCAGAGAGCACCGTTCCTGCCGCTCTGCCCACCTTTACAGCAAGCTCACATGACAAAAACGAGTTTGCAATGCCTCTTATACCGTCTGTACCAAATAATCTTCCCATTCTATCTATCTCCTTACTTACTTTCTTTCTATAATATGCTCCGCATCTTTAAAAATTCTGCGAGAATCCACAAAGCCCCTCACTCTCGAAACGGGATACACTATGCATTCCCTTCCAAGAACGGTTCCCGGGCACAAAACAGTATTGCAACCCACCTCTGTATTGTCTCCAACTATCGCGCCGAATTTTCTCAGACCTGTCTCCATGGCCGTTTTTGTGGCAGCGTGTTTTACTACAACGTTCGTCTTGTCGCTCTTAACGTTCGAAGTCAACGTGCCCGCTCCCAAATGTGCCTTATATCCAAGCACAGAGTCGCCTACGTAATTATAATGCGGAACCTGCACGTTATCAAAAAGTATACAGTTTTTAAGTTCAACCGAGTTACCTACTACAGCGTTTTTTCCAACGATTGCGCTTCCTCTGATGAATGCACAATGTCTTACCTCCGCATTCTCGTCGATTATGCACGGTCCTGCTATATATGCAGACGGGAAAACCTTCGCACTCTTTGCTATCCACACGTTTTCCTGCGGATTGTCGAACTTTTCAGGGTCAAGGCTTTCTCCGAGTTTTACTACGAAATCCTTAATTTTCGGCAAAACTTCCCACGGAAATTCCGCACCGTCAAACACGTCTCGTGCTATTGTTTTTTCTAAATCCAATAAATCCTTTGTGTTACATTTTATCATTTGAAACACCCCTTCTTAGAAAAAATTCCGCTAATTATTTTACCATCATTTAATTATCGTGTAAATTATTTATTTCGACAACTCAAATGCCGGAGCAGGATATCCGATGCTGTTTCCGAGATTTGCTTTCTCTGCTGTACCCTCCGGGAACATACAGTAGCACACAGTTTTACCCTCAGAGGACGTTGTCAATTTTACGGTATCTTTGTCGATTAGCTCGGCACTTTTGATTACTCTGTTGCCGTCAGCATCCAAAACAGAGAATCCTGTAAGCTCTTCGCCTACCAAAAGCTTAAGTCCGTCTCCCACGTAATTAAAATCAATAGTCACGCTGTCCTTTTTCCATGTAATTTTCGCCGGCTCAGGGCTTGTCGAATAATTAATATCCGCCTTTTGGTAAATTACTGCCGCCGCTATTGATGCCGCGCGCTTGCCAAGCTCCAATTTATAGTACGGATGCGCCCAGTCCGGGTCTCCCGTTTGAAAGCCCTGGTCTCTTGATACAACGAAGAAAGAATTTCCCATTGCTTTATATGCATCATACTGCGCCGCACGAATCTTATCGAGCTCATACCATCCGGTCAAACTTTCTCCCATATGTGTTGTGAGCTGAACGTTTATAAACGGGAAATCAAGTCCCCATATTTTCCTGTACGCTGCCACAGTTTTCTGCAAGTTTGCCGAATAATTCTTATACTGTCCGGCATTTGCCTCACTTTCGCCTTGATAGAATATCATTCCCGTTATGGAGTTATTCGTGAAAGGATGCAGCAATGAATTATAGAAACCGCATACAGGCACACTCGGTGCGGAAGTCAAACCGCATTCCGTAGCCACGTCTGCAGGCATGAGCTCGTGGAGTACCGCGCCTCCTGCGGCTGCCATAACAACTCCAAGTGGCACGTCAACAGTCCTGCTGAGCTCTTTTGCGAAGTAATAGCCCAACGCAGAAAACACGCTTGCGTTACTAAGCGACGCTTTTTTCCATTTCCAATTACTGTTTACAACGTCTTCCTGGGGCTTTGTAAGGTCCACCTTGTCTTTTATAGACATAACGTGCTCACGCGTTTGTGTGAACAATCGAATATTATCTTCTTTTTTAATTTCTTTTTTATATTCCGGCGTTTTAGTGAGTGCGAAAGACAAATTCAGCTCTGCATTCGACTGTCCCGAAACCATCCACACATCGCCTACGAGTATATCTTTAAACTCCGTCGTTTTACCGTTTTTGGGATAAATCTTCAATGTTTGCGGCTCTGCTGTTGCTTCGTGAGACGAAAACTTTATGCTCCACTTGCCACTGTCGTCGATTATTCCGTAGCGTTTCTCGCCCATAAATTCGCCGTAAATAACTCCGCCCTTGTTATTTGACCAACCGAATACATTGAAGTAGCTATTGCGCTGTACTACCATATCTGATGAAATTGTTTTCGATATGGTATATTTAATGAGCTCGCCTTTATCTTCTATCTCCGGCTGTGGCTCAAGTGTGGGTGGTGCTATGTTAACTATTGGATTCATTGTTGTACCTCCGTTTTCTTTATTACCGTTATTTTCTGTATTTCCTTTTTGGCATGCTGTCGCTGTGCAAATAATTGTTGCCGCGAGCATAAGTGATATAATTTTTTTTGCTTTCATTTTTTCCTCTCTGTATTACGTTTTTACTAGTGATACCATTTTATCACTGTTTGCCCACGTTGTAAAACAAAAAAAGACTGCAAGCCGTACTTTTGTCTGCACTTGCTTACAGTCTTTAAATACTATTTATTAACAGCCGTTTTATTAATAAGCAACGCCCTGTGCGTACATACTTTGAGCAACTTTCTCAAAGCCTGCGATATTAGCGCCCATTACGAGGTTGCCTTTTTGGCCATACTCTTCTGCTGCTTTACTTGCATTGCGGTAAATGTTTACCATAATTTGCTTAAGCTTTGCATCAACTTCTTCAAAAGTCCATGAGTATCTCATGCTGTTCTGGCTCATTTCGAGTGCTGATGTTGCAACGCCGCCTGCGTTTGCTGCTTTTGCGGGTGCGAAAAGTATTCCGCTCTTCTGGAATATCTCGATTGCTTCTGCCGTTGAAGGCATATTTGCGCCTTCGCCTACTGCCTTACATCCGTTAGCAAGAAGAATCTTTGCTGACTCTGCGTCGATTTCGTTCTGTGTAGCGCAAGGAAGTGCTATGTCGCAAGGAATCGTCCAAATATTCTTGCAGCCTTCTGTATATACAGCCTCGGGATGTATGTTCACATATTCTTTAATACGCTTTCTTTCTACTTCTTTGATTTGCTTGATTGCAGCGAGGTCAATGCCGTTCTTGTCGTAAACAAAACCGTTGGAGTCACTCATTGCTACAACTTTTGCACCGAGCTCTGTTGCTTTTTGTGCTGCGTATGTTGCAACGTTACCGGAACCTGAAACGAGCACTGTCTTTCCTTCGAAAGTGCTGCCGATATCACGAAGAGCTTCATCCATAAAGTAACAAAGTCCGAAACCTGTTGCTTCTTTTCTTGCAAGGCTACCTCCCCACGGGATTCCTTTACCTGTGAGCACGCCTGTGAAGTCGTTCTTCAATCTCTTATACTGTCCGTAGAAATAACCTATCTCACGTGCGCCAACACCAATATCTCCTGCAGGAACGTCTGTGTTCTCTCCTATATGTCTGTAAAGCTCTGTCATGAAGCTCTGGCAGAAACGCATAACTTCGCCGTCTGATTTGCCTTTCGGGTCGAAGTCGCTACCGCCCTTACCGCCGCCAATAGGAAGTCCTGTAAGTGAGTTTTTGAAAATTTGCTCAAATCCGAGGAATTTTATAATTCCAAGATTTACTGAAGGATGCAAACGAATTCCTCCCTTATAAGGTCCGATTGCACTGTTATACTGTACGCGGAATCCTCTGTTTACCTGCACCTTATTATTATCATCTACCCATGATACACGGAATATTATCTGGCGCTCCGGCTCTACTATTCTATCAAATATACCTGCTTCTACCCACTCAGGATGCTTCTCAGCTACAGGCTCCAAGGACTCGAGAACCTCCGTCACAGCTTGATGGAACTCAGGTTCATTAGGATTTCTTTTCTTACAGTCGTCTAATACTTTTTGAAGAATTTTCATAAATCTTACACACTCCTACCATAAATCTTTTACCAAAGCTTTACATTATTGCTTCAACGCGAGAAAGTATATCACATTTTATTTTGTACTGCAATAAACCGGAACAATTTTTTTCGAAAAGCGAAGCTTTTTTTTGCAAAAAGCCTTGACATTACTTTTTCTTGTGATATACTAATGAACGCTAATTCTTTACGGATCATTAGCTCAGTTGGTTAGAGCAACCGGCTCATAACCGGTCGGTCCGGGGTTCGAGTCCCTGATGATCCACCAATTTTTAAACCGAACTTCTTCCACAGCAGGAAAGAGTTCGGTTTTTTTGTTTTCGATATGCTAACTGCATATTCTATCCACACCCTGTGGATAACTCAATCCGCGCATATAAAACAAAAAAGCCCTTTTTAAGGGCTTTTTACGCAAAAATTATATCGTTTTTTAAAAAAACATACTTATTAACAGCTTTCCACAAGCCTTGTGTATAACTGCTGTGGATAACTCAGATTTTAAACCTCAGACTTATATCCAGCGCCTTTACGGAATGCGTAATTCTTCCTATAGATATTATATCAACGCCCGTCTCGGCTATTGCGCGGATTCTTTCCTCCGTAACGTCGCCCGAAGCCTCTACAAGAGCTCTGCCGTCAATATACTTAACAGCCTCAGCCATCGCCGCTTCATTCATATTATCTAACATGATAATATCAGCGCCCGACTCAACAGCTTGGCGAACCATTTCCATATCCTCTACTTCTACTTCAATTTTCACAGTGTGCGGAATATTCGCGCGCACCTTTGCAACAGCAGGTATTATTCCGCCGCCGGCCGCAATGTGATTGTCTTTGAGCATAACAGCATCCGAAAGAGAATATCTGTGATTTCTGCCCCCGCCGCAACGAACAGCATATTTTTCAAGATAGCGAAGACCCGGCGTGGTTTTGCGAGTATCGGCAACGCTCACCTTGTAATCCTTCACAAGCTCAGTGAAAACATTAGTTCTTGTAGCAATTCCCGACAAACGCTGCATAAGATTAAGCGCAGTACGCTCTCCTTTAAGAATGCCGGCCGTAGGACCGTTCAAAATAGCAATTATGTCGCCCTTCGACACCTTTTCACCGTCATTTTTCAAAATCTCAATTGAAATTCTGCTGTCAATAAGCTCAAAAACGCGAGCCGCCACAGGCATTCCGGCAATAACACCATCAGCTTTCGCTATAAACTTCGCCTCCGTAACGTCCTCCTCGGGAATCAGGTTGTCCGTCGTAACGTCACCGTAAGGCATATCCTCCTCAAGTGCATTCAGCACAATTTTATCAATTTGCTTCTTATCTAAATTCATATCAAGAACCCCTCTCCGGCCGCATCAGTCACGATTAACGATAATATGCTTCTTCCAATTCTCGTCATCCGTCTTCGGGAAATCAGCTCTGTAATGAGCACCGCGGCTTTCCTCTCTCTTAATAGCAGATTTAATAACAAGCACCGCCAACATACTTTCGTTCGCCACAACAAAGTCCTCCGGGCCAACGCACTTCAAAGAAGCCGCTTTCTCAGCAATCTCTCCTATGATGGCCAGCGCCTCCTCAAGGCTCTCCTTCGTGCGCACGATACCCACCAAAGACGACATCGTTCGGCGTATCTTCTCAATCGCAGCGCTCCTGTCAAATTCTTCTACGGAAAGCTCTCGCTCGCCGCAAGTTGCAGTGCCTTTAAAATCAGGCATTGACTTGATTTCATTTATCATATCATCATGAATAAGTTCATCAGCACACGAACCAATCCTGTGTCCAAAAACAAGACCCTCAAGAAGAGAATTGGAAGCCAAGCGGTTAGCACCGTGAATTCCGTTGCAGGCAGCCTCACCGCAAGCGTAAAAACGCTTAATACTCGTATCGCCGTACAGGCCTGTCCTGATACCACCCATACAGTAGTGTTCCGCAGGGGCAATCGGGATATAATCCTTTGACATATCAATGCCATACTCAAGGCACGTGCCGAAAATAGTGGGGAAACGCTTCTCTATGTGATCCCTCTCCTGGTGTGTGATATCAAGCCACATGTGAGAATCGCCCGTCTTTTTCATTTCGCTGAAAATGCAACGTGAAACAACATCACGGGGAGCTAATTCCGCAAGCTCATGATAGCCGGGCATAAAACGCTCTCCTTTTGAATTTCTCAAAAGTGCGCCCTCGCCTCTCACGGCCTCAGAAATCAAGAAGCTCTTATTCTTCTCATGGTACAACACTGTCGGATGGAACTGCACAAACTCAAGGTCAGCCAAATTACCGCCTGCGCGATACGTCATAGCCGCGCCGTCACCTGTTGCAACCTCCGGGTTTGTAGTGTAATAATAAAGCTGTCCGTAGCCACCTGAAGCACAAATAACAATACCTGCATAAATTGCAGTATATTCTCCTGTTTTTTCATTATATGCGACAATACCGTAGCAAACATTATCTTTTACAAGCAAATCCAGCGCCCATACACGTTCTTCAATTGTCACATTTTTTCTCTGCATAAGTGTATGAATAAGCTTATCGCACACTTCTTTACCTGTGGCATCGCCTGCGTGTATAATTCTGTTTTTGCTGTGCGCGCCCTCTCTTGTAAGAGCAAGCTGTTTTTTATCTTTCTCGTTTTTATCAAACTGAACGCCAAAGTTACACACACGTTTTATGTTGTCTGCCGCCTCATGTACAAGCACATCAACGCTGTCCTCGTCACAAAGTCCTGCTCCTGCATACAACGTATCTTGCATATGCTCCTCAGGAGAGTCATTTTTGTCAAGTGATACTGCAATACCTCCTTGCGCAAGTACAGAATTACTGATTTCAACTTCTTCTTTTGTTATAAGTGTAATCTTGTACTCGTCACTGAGCTCCAACGCAGTGTAAACACCGGCAATACCGCTGCCGATTATAAGTACATCTGTGTATGTTTTTTTCATTTCGGCAGTGTCAAAATCTACTAAAAATTTTCTCATGCATCTCGCCTCATTCCTACAATATCCGCATTATTTGCCAAGCTCTAACATACGGTCAAGAGCTTTTTTTGCTTTTTTTGCTACTTCGTCAGGTACGTAAATTTTATGTTCGCCTTTTTCAAGACAGTTTACTATACTTTCAAGTGTCGTTTTCTTCATATTGTGGCATACAAGCTCACAAGACATAATATAAAACTTTTTATCGGGATTGTTCTTTTTAAGCTGGTACATAACTCCAACTTCTGTACCGATAATAAATTCTTTTGACTCGGATGCGGTAGCGTAGTCGATAATACCTTTTGTACTGCCGGCATAATCAGCAAGCTCCGTTACATCCGGCGTACACTCAGGATGAACAAGAAGCTCCGCATTCGGATACTTTTCTTTAATCTCAAGGACGTCTTCTTTCTTTATCTTGTGATGTGTGGGGCAAAAACCATCCCACAGCACAATATTTTTTTCAGGGCACTGTTTTGCTATAAACGAGCCCAAATTGCGGTCAGGACCAAAAATAATATTCTTCTCCTCCATGCCGCGAATAACTTTAAGAGCATTTGAAGAAGTTACTATAACATCAGACTCAGCTTTTACCGCCGCAGAAGAATTTATATACGTTGCCACGGCATAACCGGGATATTGTTTTTTAAATTCTCTGAGTTGCTCTGCAGTAATCATATCTGCCATAGGACAGCCGGCATCTGCCACAGGAATAAGCACGGTTTTCTCGGGAGACAATATTTTTGCACTTTCTGCCATAAAATCCACACCGCAGAATACAATCGTACTCTCCGGGCGGTTCGTGCAATACTTGCTTAAAGCATACGAATCTCCCACCATATCTGCCACCGCCTGCACTTCATCATTTTGATACATATGTGCAACAATAACAGCATTGCGCTCTTGTTTTAGTTTATTAATACGTTCTATAAAATTATTGTCCATATTAAACACCTGATATTTCTTCTTTTTTCATAAATTTCACGAAGCACGCCCACAGGTCTACTTTGGTTAAATTTACTATATATGGTAAATTTTGTCAATTAAATATGCGTGCATTTATTACAACTTATACTACACCTTCGGCATTACCGTCATTCTGAGATTCGTGCATCCGTACGGCTGAAGCTTTACTTTCTCCTCAGAAAGCTTTTCTCTGCCGGCTGGTTGCTCATTGCAAACACCCGTTTGCCCCGGCAAAAGGCCCCAATCTATCTTCGCCATCACGGTTTCTATCGTTACAGGCGGTTGACTTCTCGAAAAAGGATGCTCCGGCACGTCATTTTCTTTCACTGTGAATTCCTCAGATGTGAAAGCGTAATTCCAATCGCTCTCAGGCAAAAACTCATAATCACAATACGGGAATTTTCTCTCCACACCGTTTTTCTCGTATTCATGCATTATTTTTTTCTCTTTAATCGGCACAGAGTAGTAAAGCGGCCCTCTTTGCAAGCATACCATATCGTTTACAGATTCATTAAGCTTCACTTCAAACTCCATATTTACTACAAAAGAGCTCGTTCCCTCCCACGTTCTGTGCAATTTATATATTTCCCCGGGGCATGCCTTTTCTCCGTCTACCACGGCGCTTTTAGCAAAAGACGGAATTCTCACGCCCAAATCAAATACTGTCGGTTTTTCGCATTCTACTGTATATTTAACAATGCTCTTAAACGGATAATCTGTATCTACAGTTATTTTAACGTTACTGTCGTTAATTATACACGTTAATTGTGACGGTGCCAAAACAGCAGAAATAATCTCGCTGTCTCTGTAATAAAACGTGCTTAATGCAAACTTAGGCCAGCCTTGGTTGAAATTCGCTGTACAGCAACCAAAATTCGGCTCCAAGCCAAAGCAATTTGAATCCGGTGCACACGTTGTATAACAAACGGGTGCTTCTTGCTTTGTACATGCTATTTGATTTACCTGCTGCAGATATTGATGTGTCCACATATCTTCTGAAATCGTTGCCGGCAACGCATTGTATGCATGAATTTCAAGTCTGTCCGCCCACTGAGTATTGCCTGTTATTTCAAAAAGTTTTTCAAATGAAAACATTGCTTCTACTATACTGCAAAGCTCTGTTGCCTGTATGGGACTTTTGCCGGCAAGGCACTCGTCTCCTGCGATGTAGCCTACCGCCGAGCCATGATATTTCATAAGCGTTTCGTACATTTCCTGTGCAAACTCATCCGGGTCCTCTCCCGTAATACCTGACATAAGCGCCTCTGACTTATATGCCATAGCAAGATTTACTATATGTGTCCTGTAAGACCAGAATTCTTGTTTTTCGGTATCTTGGAAATTTTTGATAAGGCTTTTGTAGTTATATCCATAAGCGCTGAGCGTTACTGCCAATTCCTCAATCCACTTTTCAGGGCGTCTTCTGTAAAGCCAGTCTACTGCAATAAGACACTCAAACCAACGTGCGTGACCCCAGAAGAAAAGCGTAACGTTTCGTGAGTGAACACTGTACTGTTTTAAAACTTTGTAAATAACTTCTTCTATCCTGTCGTCGCCTGTGCATTCGTAATAAACCACGAGAACTTTGCACAGCAAAAACATAGCCCACATGTCGTACCACATATGGCTTCCGTCAGAACAAGGGCAAATCCAACCGTCAGGTTGCTGGCCTGCTATGATTGCTTCTACGTATTTTTGCGCTCTTTTTATTAAATCTTCGTCTTCCAAAAGATACGCCAGCGGTATAAAACCGTCAAGCCAATACGGCACTCTTTCCCAGCCGTCTTTATCGCCGCCAATCCATTTCGAATCCCTGATATCGGGCCACATTTTGTCGAGATTACCGGACAGAGATTCTGCCTGTATACGAAGCTGTCTTTTAAGCCATCCGCGCGGCTTTATTTCTTTTGATGTAAAACGACTATATTTTGAATTTGTTATCATATCTTTATCACTCCAAGACCATTTAATACAGACGATATTAATATCGCCAAAATGCACACAGGTGCAATATATTTTATAATTACAGTAAATATCTTTTCACTTTTGAATTTCCCTGTAAGCGCTATTTCTTCAGAGAGTGTTTTCGGTTTTATAACATATCCTACAAAAATACACGTGAGCAACGCTACTATCGGCATAATAACGCTGTTTGAAATAAAGTCAAAGAAATCAAGGAAGTTAAGACCGAATATCTTAATGTTTTCCCACAAACCAAAGCCCAAAGTTGAAGGCAATGCGAACAAAGTACAACCTGCTACAACTATAAGACATGTTGTTGTTCTTTTAATGTGTATTTTATCCTGTATTATTGATACAACCGTCTCCATAAGCGAAATTGATGATGTGAGCGCAGCAAAGAACACCAGCAGGAAGAACACAACTCCTATAATATTTCCAAGCGGTATTGTTGAGAATATTCTAGGCAACATCTCGAACATAAGTCCTGCACCCGCCTGCAGCATATCCTCATTTCCGCCCGTAAATACGAATACTGACGGCACTATCATAAGTCCTGCTATTATTGCTATTCCCGAGTCAAAAAGCTCTATCTGATGTACTGATTTTTCTATGCTTGTATTCTTTGGCATATACGAACCGTACGTTATTAATATTCCCATGGAAATTGACAGTGAATAAAACAGCTGTCCCAATGCCGCAAGTACCGTCATAACCGAGAATTTATCAAAGTCGGGCATAAAATAATACTTAACGCCTGCTCCTGCACCCGGTAATGTCAAAGTGTATATGGCAATTCCCAGCGATAATGCAACAAGCACCGGCATTAACACTTTACTGAATTTTTCTATGCCTTTCTCTACTCCCAGCATTACTACAACTGCAGTAAGTGCTATATATACAAAAAGCCATACTATAGGTTCTCCTGTTTTCGAAATAAATCCCGTGAAAAAGTTTGCTTCTGCTGCGGCTTTACCCTGCCCCGATACAAAGGTCACGAAATACTTTATTACCCAGCCGCCTATTACACAATAATATGGCAGTATTATCATTGGCACAATTGATGTCAATTTGCCTAAAAAACCCCATTTTTTATTGAGTGAGCCATACGCTTCAATAGCGCTTTTGCCGGTCTTTCTTCCTATTGATATTTCTGCCAACATTAAAGCGAAACCAAAAGTTACTGCAAGTATTACGTATGAAAGCAAAAAAATACCGCCTCCATATTTTGCTGCAAGATATGGAAATCTCCAAAGATTACCCAATCCAACAGCACTACCGGCCGCGGCAAAAACAAATCCTATTCTTCCTGTAAAGCTGCTTCGCTTTTTTTCCATTATATTCTATACCTCACGAAAATATCTATAGTAAAAAATACTACGATACTATATCACAATAAAACTCTAATTTCAAGAAGCTTTTACTATCACTGTTGCAAACATAAAACAAAAAGCACCTGTTTATCACAAGTGCTTTTTGTGGCGTACCCAAAGAGATTCGAACTCCCGACCGACGGCTTAGAAGGCCGTTGCTCTATCCAACTGAGCTATGGGCACAAATGGAGCGGGTGAAGGGAATCGAACCCTCACAATCAGCTTGGAAGGCTGATGTTCTACCATTGAACTACACCCGCTTAAATATCTAACGGACTTCTCTCGAAATCCGACTTAGATATTATACACACAGCTTTTTACCTTGTCAACATCTTTTTTATTTATTTTTGTCAAATTTTACATATACTCTTTTGTAAGCGGATAAACGCGCGGTTCTATCTGTGTGGTTTTAAGCGTGATATCATTTGGTCTGTATGCGTAATAGAATTCATATATGGGTTCTTTAAAGGGTTGCTGTCCGGGAACAACTTCTGTTCCTTTCCCGCACGCTATTCTCTCATTGCTTCCATGGTCGTAACGCAAATACACATCATTTCCTAAATTACTGCTCGCGCAAATAAACACGTGTCTCGGGTAATCAGGTCTGAATGAGTCATATCCGGAGAAAATAATATCGCCTGCCTGCAGCGCCGACATATCTGTTATTTTCTCAAATCCCAACGACTCCAGCCACTCTATTTGCTGAAAAACAACGAGTCCGTGTGTGTACGGCTGATCAACAAAACCGGACCTATACAGCACCCAGTCCACAAACCTGTCGCAGCTCGTGAGTTTTTCTGTAGGATCAATCGCCGTTGAGGGATTGAGCGTTCCCCAGTTATATCCCGGATTAATTGATGCATGACCATACGTAAAACCTTGGTCTCTCGCAAAATCTGAAACTTCCTGCGCCGACTTAATTATTGTATCTGCTATTGACATACTCTTTTTTTCGCAAGCAACATTAGGTATACATAATGCGCACGTTGCGGCCAAAACTACTAACTTTTTCAAAGCATTAAACATGATCCCAACTCCCAAATTCATCGAAAAATTTCTATCAGTTTTTTTGTGATATAAAATAACATACTATTCAATTAAAGTAAAGAAAGATTTGGTGCAGCGGCTGCAGTGGCAATGGATTATTTGGCTTTTACAAATCTTTGATTTGAGCTTTTGGGCTTATCCGGTATTGTCATTTTGAGGTTTCCATCAGCGACAAGCGGCGCCACAATCTGTGACATTACGTGGTTTTTCGATTTGCCGACAAAATCTACAATTTCGGCTCTTGTTCGAGGCGTAGAGCAAAACTCCACAAGAGAATCGCCCACAGGCATTGTCTCCGCAAACAATCCGTTTTTCATAACAACCTTGAATTCGCCATGAACAACGGAAAACAGAGGAGCGGGAAGTCCTGCGTTTGCAAACTCACTACGCATGGTAGGAATGCCTGAGTATCTATTTTCAGTTACGTTCAAAAGCTCCAGCATATTTGCAAGGGCAGCATTTCTTGTTTCAGGACGAACCTTTCCAAGCGCATCAATAGAGATTTTTCCATACAAACCACCGCTATTGATGATTTCCATACGGTCACGGTACATTTCAATGCGGATAGGTACATTTTCAGTATGAACACTGTAATCACGATGCACCAATGCATTAAGAATTGCCTCACGAACGGCTTTGATTGGATATTCGGGTTTATCAGCACGCTGTCCGTTGTCGTTTATAATCGTCTTTGTGCGACTGTTCTTGCGAACAAACTCCACCGCTTCTTCAAGCATATCCGGGATTGCACCTGTAATACGCTTATTATCAATAAAACGCTCGCCGTCATCGCCAACCGTTCCTTGTTCCGTTCCGGGAAGCGAAACAGCGGTAATGCAAAGTTGCGGAAAGTATGCTTGAGGATATTTCGAAAAAGTCATAATCCCTGCAAGTGTAGGAAAACCTTCGTTGGTAATGCCCATCAGCTCCAGAATTTCCGCTTCGGAAACATTATCAGCAAGGTTCTTTCTCTCACTTTTAACAGCATGCAAATAGTCACTCATTCGCTTTTCATCTATCAAATTAAGTTTACCGTTCTCGACAACGCGAATATCATCACGAGTTCTTTTGCGAAACGCTTCATAACTATAAATCTCATATTCGCTCATTTGTTCGTCGGATTCGCCCACACGCACATAAGAACCTTTGATACGACCAACACCTTTATAGAACACAGGACGTTCAGAAATATCAACACCCGGTATTTCCGCAGACACTACGGTCTTGCCGTCAATCTCGCAAACCGTAAACAAAGCACGTACAGACGGTTCCATTTGTTTACATTGCTCCGTTACTTTTTTCTGAAGATCCTGAGCATCATAGACACCTTTAACATCATAATCATCGGCTTCATCGACACCAAAGATAATAACTCCGCCTTCGTCCTGATTGGAAAAAGACGAAAGAGTATCAAACAATCTCGTGGGACAACCATGCACCGCTGCCTTTAATTCGATAGTTTGAGATTCGGTTTTTAATTTTTTTATATCTAAAACAATTTTTTTGAGTTCCTCAGTTTGCATGAACGCATCCTCCTTATAGATGATACTTTTATTATATACCATTTGAATTAAAAAACGCAAGAATTAACGATAATAAATGATTTTCGAACGAAAATTTTTCACAATTAACGGTACAATTAATTCTAATCGTTAATTCTAAACATTGTTTGACACAGCATTGCTGTAATAATATAATCCCTACGTATTCTTTTTTAAGGGGCTGACTTTACATGTCTGACTGTGGAAATATCAAATTAATACTCGCTTCCGGCTCTCCGCGGCGCAGAGAGCTCATCAAGCTTCTCGGCATGCCTTTCGAGTGCATCAGCGTTGATGCGGACGAAACAACTTGCCGCACTAATCCGGCTGAGGCGGTTGCAGAGATTTCAGAGAAGAAGGCCCGCGCAGCGTTAGCTGCGCGCAAGTCGCAGGGCTGTTCACAGGTTGGGTTACAGCCTAATGAGGTTATAATCGGCGCTGATACGGTTGTTGCATATAACGGCGAGATATTAGGCAAGCCTTTGGATGACGCAGATGCAGAGAGAATGCTTCTTGCCCTCAGTGGCAATACACATTTTGTTTATACAGGTGTTACACTGCTGTATTATGACAAAGCAGGTCAGATTTCACAATTATCTTTTGCAGAAAAAACAGAAGTCCATTTTGCTGACATTTCTATTGATGATATCCGCAGGTATATTTCCACGGGAAATCACAGAGATAAAGCCGGAAGCTACGCTATCCAAGATGAATTCAGTGTTCACGTTACAGGCATTAACGGTGACTACAACAACGTTGTGGGATTCCCTGTTTCAAGATTATATAAAGAGCTCAAAGCTATTTTAAAAATATAGTTTTGCCTTTATTTTACATTTACTTCTTTCCTTTTTTCCTGTTAACATTACATTGCTTTCGCAGAAAAGGCGCAAAGCAACATACATCATAATGACAGAAGAAACGGAGGAATTATATATGAAAAAATCTATTTGTGCATGTGTGTTTACCATTATATTCACTGCCCTCATGGCGTGCGGTACTTTTTCGTATGTAAATGCAGCAAACGAAAATACGCCTTCTGTTGCGGGTAAAGTCAGAACTTCAAGCGGTGCTCTGAATGTGAGAGCGGCGGCGTCCACCGGCAGCAGTGTGGTGGGGTCTGTTAAAAATGGTTCGTATATTTCGGTAATTGAACCGAGTGGGAGTTTCTATAAGGTTATTTATGCTTCAGGCAGGGTGGGATTTTGCCACAAAAATTACATTGATTTGATTACCGACAGCTATGGCGCTTACGTTAATACGAATTCGACTTCTCTGAATGTGCGAAGCGGGCCATCGACAGCTTACGGCATTGTCAATTCTTTATATAAGGGAGAGGCTGTTATTGTTTTGTCTTCACACGGAAGTTTTTATAAGGTGCTTTACCGAGGAAACAACGTGGGTTATGCTTCGTCTTCTTTCGTAAAGAAGAGAAGCTCGGGCGGCAGCTCAACGGGTTACCATTCTATTCATCTGAATGTGCCAAGTTTTAAACAATACGACAGTAGGTGGAGCAGTGTACGTTTAGGCAGTTCTTCTAAAACCATTTATGTGTCCGGGTGTCTTACAACAGCTATTGCTATGGAGCGTTCGTATTCTTACGGATACACCGTGACGCCGGCTACTGTTGCGAGAGGGTCAAGTTATACTTCGGGCGGTGCTATTTATTGGCCTTCGTCATACGGTTTTTTGACAGGCAGCGATTATCTTAACACGATTTACTCTCTTTTGAAGCAAGGCAAACCTGCTATAGTGGGTGCTAAAAACAAGTACGGCGGACAACATTGGGTTATAGTTAAAGGTTTTACGCCAAACGGAAGTTTGTCGGCTGATGATTTTCTTATCAACGACCCCGGCTCGTCCACACGTAAAACGTTAAGCTCTTTCTTTAGCGCATACCCATATTTCTACAAAGCCGCCTACAGGAAGTAAATGCAAAAACAAGGAGCTGCGGTTTGGCAGCTCCTTGTTTACTTTCACTGATAATTTATATTAAAGAACCAAAGATGGTGCTGTGTAAATGCGCTGTCCGTATTCTTGATCCAAAGAGTACAAGCCTTTAGGATCAGAACCAAAAAGCTTATATCTGCTTACCATTGAATCTGCATTGTCTTCTTCCTCCATCTGCTCATCAACAAACCAATCAAGGAATTTCATAGTACGATAATCTTTGCCCTCGTGTGCTGCATGATAAATATCATTTATGAGGCTCGTAACGTAACGCTCATGCTCGGCAGCAACCAAAAGGGGATCCAAAACTGAATTAAACTCCTTATCCGGTTTACCAATTGCCTCAAACGTAACCTTCAAGCCATTATTTTGCATGTATTTCATAAAAAGCAATGCATGATCTCTTTCTTCTTGTGCCTGGATTGTATAATAGTTAGCATATCCATCAAGATCAAGAGAATCATAGAAATTTGCTATATCCAAATATAAGTAGGCACTATAAAACTCTTTATTTATTTGCTCGTTAAGTAGCTTTGCTATTTTGTCATTCATTTCAAAATCCCCTTTTTTTATAAAAATTAAAAAACTATATTTTACTAAACTCAGTTAAAATATCTCTTGAGAAGTCCTTCAAATGCTTTGCCGTGTCTAGCCTCGTCCTTAGCCATCTCATGAACAGTATCATGTATTGCATCCAAGTTGAGTTTTTTAGCCAAAACAGCCAAATCCTTCTTACCCTGTGTAGCACCGTGCTCAGCAGCAACACGAAGCTCAAGATTTTTCTTTGTGCTGTCTGTCACACACTCACCCAAGAGCTCGGCAAACTTAGCAGCATGCTCAGCTTCTTCCCAAGCAGCCTTTTCCCAGTACAAACCGATTTCAGGATAGCCCTCTCTGTGAGCAACGCGAGCCATTGCAAGATACATACCAACCTCTGTGCACTCTCCTTCGAAATTTGCTCTCAAGCCGGCAATAACTTCCTCATCAACGCCCTGTGCCACACCAACTCTGTGCTCATCAGCCCATACAAGAGTCTCGTCGCTTGCTTGCTCCTTAAACTTCTCAGCAGGCTGCTTGCATACAGGGCAAAAATCAGGAGCACTGTCTCCCTCGTGAACATAACCGCAAATTGTACATACAAATTTTTTCATAATAAATAACCTCCAAAACAAATTAAAATTTCTCATCAAAGTAACAGCAAACCGATAACGATAACTATTACTGTTTTTAGTATATCACAAAAACTCTTGCTGTCAACACTTTTTTAAAAATTTTTTGATATACAAAAATTTTTCTGATACAATATAAAAAACGACTTGAGAGGTGTTTTTATGACTTTTAAATATCTACGCTACATATGTGCATTTTTAGCAATGTTTTTACTTTTCACAGGTTGCGCTTCGAACAACTCAGGTAGCCATAGCAACATCAGCGGCGAAAACGGACTTTCCGACGAAACTCCCACCGCAGCCGCTACAGACGCGCAAAATTCGCCGGCACCAACGGAAGTAACCACTCCGGCAATTACAGAAACGCCCACAGCAACAGAAACGACAACGGCTACAGCTACAGCTACGGCTACAGTAACGGCTACGGCTACGGCAACGGAAGCACCGAAGCCAACGGCTACGACCGAGCCCGTTTCGTATGAAAAGACAAAATACGAAATCTCTGACAATGCCGGAAGTTTCCGTATTTTAGGAAGAGGAACGGCAACAAGCAACGGCATCACATGCGATTGGACAGCAGCCGGCATTGAATTCTCCGCAAACTGCGCGGGAACGGTCAGATTGCAGACAACAGGCAATGGCGGCGAAGCAGGAATCGCATATTATACTGTTTATATCGATGGTGTAAGACAGGAAAACAGACTTTCCGGTTCATCAGCTAATGCCGTGACATTAATATTGGGAAAGAACCTTGAGGCAGGCGTGCATACATTCCGTATACTCAAGCAAACATACGTTAAACAAGCAAGAGTTACATTTAAAACTTTGACAATAAACGGCAAGCTTATTGAGACCGCACCGGCACAAAAAGAACACTATATAGAATTTATAGGTGACAGCATCACTTGCGGTCATGGTGTTGTCGGACCGGACGGCTCAGCAGCAAGTATGGATGGTACAGCTACTTTCGCATTTAACGCCGCCGAGAAGCTTGGCGCAGATTTCTCTATGATTTGTATTGATGGTATCGGCGTCGTGAAGGGCTACCAGCCGGAAATAATAGGCGACGTTTATGAGTACACATGCAAGTATCGTTCTTCTAAGACGAAATACGATTTTGCCCGCAAGCCGGACGTTGTGGTTATAAACCTTGGCACGAATGACGCTACTTTTGCTTCAAACAGCAATACGTTCAAACAGAAAGTAACTGATTTGATTAACACAGTTCGCGATAAGAACGGTAACGTACCGGTGCTTTGGGTGTACAATTCAATGAGAGCCGATTACAGGGAGCACGCTAAGGCGGCAATAGACGCATTAGGCGGCGAGTCCGCAGGCTTGTATATGGTAGAGTTTGTTGCGAACGCTTCGGGCGGCAACGGACATCCTTCGGCAGCATCGCATATCAGCAACGGAAATCTCTTGGCTGACTACATTAAGGCAAAAGGATTATTAAAGTGATAATTTATGTTTTAGCTATGTACATCTTTTGTTTTTTTTGATAAACTAATGGAAACACTTTTTTGAAAGGACGCAGCATTACCATGGCAGATAAAAAACAGATAAGATTTATGATAAACGGGAAAGCATATACGTTACGTCATGATGAACCCGAGGAATATATGCATAGAATCGAACACTTTCTTAACACAAAGGTTGCTGCTGCTGCGAAGTCTGACTTGAGACTGGAGCAACAAACAGCTTTAATGATGGCGGCTATTTCCATTACTGATGAACTTTTTAAGACTCAGAAAAATTTTAATACTCTTAAAAATGAAATCAAACGCATGATGGATGAGTATGATAGGCTCAAGATTGAAAAGCAAGAGCTTGATCAGCAACTCACCAGAGCAGAACAGCAAATAGATACACTTTCAAAACAGCTTTTACTTGCAAGACACAGTGCAGACAATGTGAATCCTGATAATAATGAATATATTGATTTGGAGTCTTTCACCGGAGAAGACGTCGGCGCTTCCGGTGTCGACGGTTTTAGCGGAGGCTTTGGCGGAGGAGTGAGCGGAGACGCGTTCTTCCCTGCCGGTGACGATATTTACGATGAAGATTGATTTTTTAACTAAGCCGGAGCTTCTTGCTCCGGCCGGTTCTTTTGATTGCTTAAAAGCTGCCGTACAAAACGGTGCCGATGCAGTTTACGTCGGTCTTAAAACAGGCAGTGCCCGCATGGGTGCAGAAAACTTTTCATTATCAGAACTTAAAGATGCTATAGAATATGCCCACATACGAGGTGTGCGGGTGTATCTTGCTTTGAACACGTTAATTTATGACGATGAATTTTGCCAAACGTATGATTTGGCAAAAAACGCCGCCGATATAGGCGTTGACGCATTGATTTTACAGGATTTGGGACTTGCCTGTAAGATTTTGGAAAATAAGGCAGAATTTGGCTGTGAAGTACACGCAAGCACGCAAATGAGTGTGTATAACAAAGAAGGCGTTAAATTTCTCGCAGAACTCGGCTTTGACAGGTGTATAACAGCGCGAGAGTTGTCTTTAGACGAGCTCACCGAGCTTTGCGCCAACAGTACCATAGAAATCGAGTCTTTTTGCCACGGCGCACTTTGTATGTCCGTTTCGGGTCAATGCCTTATGAGCAGTTTTATTGGCGGCCGCAGTGGCAATAAAGGCACTTGCGCCCAGCCCTGCAGAAAAAAATATTCTTTATCTGTAAACGGCAAAGACAGTACTCCGGCATACAGACTCAGCCCGGCTGATTTCGCATCACTGCCACATATAGAGGAACTTATTTTATCGGGAGTGCGCTCACTCAAGATTGAAGGCCGTCTTAAATCACCCGCGTACGTTGCGGCAGTTACACGAAGCTACAGGAAAACAATCGACAGCATTTTCGAAGGCAAAAAAAATGACATCACAAAAAGCATGCGCGATATGCAAGTGATGTTTGGCAGAGGCGATTTTACCTCAGGATATCTCAAAGGCAAACTACCCTTTAAAGACATAACCTTTAAATCCGCAGGCAGAGTAGGACTGCCGATAGGCACAGTTACCGCCGGACCCACAATCTTGCCCTCTCCCAAAAACTTTCCCACAAAGCTCACACGTTTTAGCATAGAAGTCAAGCTTTACAACACAGGCAATAATAACAATAGTAACGCCATTGCTAACGCCGCCGCCTTAAAGACCGGAGACGGCATCACAGTATATACAACAAACAACAGCGAACAGCAAAAAATTTGCGGCGGCACGGTGAATTCCGTCAACCAAAACCACAAAAATAACACCATCACCATAACGGTCGCCGGCAGCATTTACACAAAAGAAAAAATCAGCGCACCATACCGGCTCGCGCTCACCCACGACTCCGCATTACAGGCAAGTATCGACGCCGATGTTGCTACGGAAATCCGTCGCACGCCGCTAATTATGCGTTTTGAAGCCCATGCGGGCGAAATGCCAACGCTGGAAATAATTGACAGCAATGGAAACAAAAGCCAAACAAAGGGCACAGAGGCCGTTCAAACGGCGCAAAAAGTACCAACAAACGAAGATGAAATAAAAAAACAGCTTTCAAAGCTTGGAGACACTCCTTTTTATGCTGCCGAAATCATTGTTGAGACTGACAACAACATTTTTTTGCCTGTATCAGCACTTAACTCTATGAGAAGAAACTGCATATCCGTAATCACAGAGCTCCGCAAAAAACGTACTGTATCTACGGCCGACAAGTCGGCCGGCACCGCAACAAGCGCCTTGCATTTTTTGCGTAGCACAAAGTGCTTCACGCAAAAAACCCTCGGCGGCGGCATATCGCTTTTTTTCTATACTGCAAAAAGCTTTTTGCAATTTGACGATAGCAAAATGCCGGAAATCCTCATACCATATATGAATGAAGCTATAACATACTATTTGCCTATTAGCGATTTTGCGTCAACCAAAAACAAAATACGCAAAATTAAAAGTGAAAAGAATAATTGCAATATTATTCTTTACTTTCCTTTTATTTCTATGGGCAAAACAGTGGAAAATACACGTAGAACTTTAGAGAGCATATGCAATAATCATTTAGACTCCCTGATTGATGGTTTTTTGTGTCAAAATGCCGGAGATTTTGCATTAATCAGCAAATACGATACTGCTATATGTTGTGATTACAGCTTTAATATAACAAATTTACATTCTTTTAATGAATTAAACGCGCTTGGTGTAAGCAGAGCGACGATTTCCGTAGAAGCACAAACCGTACCGAAATTGGGAGAATCCGGCAAAAATATAACTCCTGAAATCATCATCGGCGGGCCTATTGTGTTAATGCGAAGCCGCCACTGCTATATAGACGAAGGAGAATGCAACGGTAAATGTGCGAAATGCACAAAGGCTGAATATTCACTCAAAGATTCTATGGGATGCACTTTCCCGATACTTTCTCAGCAAAGTGATTGTTGCAGCATATTACTCAGTCATAAACCTGTGTCATTCACGCCATCACAAATAAAAAAAATACGCAGCGAGAACAGTAACGTCACGCTGCGTGTGAATATTTTATAATAAATCATTATAAAAAAGCCGATAAAAGTTTACGCATATAATAAATATCTTTCGCTCCGCCCATTTCGCGTACTGAGTGCATCGCAAGCATCGGATTACCGATATCTACCGTCACTACTCCGCCCATTGCAGAAAGCATCGGACCTATTGTTCGACCGCCGCGAACAGTACTTCTGTTGACATATTCCTGATACGGTATGCCGTTTTCTTTACACAACTTCTTAAAAAACGCACTGCCGGCAGCAGAATTGGCATACGACTGATTTGCATTGGTTTTAAGCACGGGGCCTTTGTTAAGACTCACGATTGTATCCGGGTCACTTTTTTGCATATACGAAGGATGTGACGCATGTGCCATATCAGCAGAAAAAATAATGCTTTTTGCCATAATCCTGTAATAATCCTCTTTACTATATCCCAATTTACTGCAAATACGCTCTGTAATATCTACGAAGGCACTGCCTTGTGCTCCTCTGTCACTTGTCGAGCCACATTCTTCATGGTCATAAATAAAAGCCGCAAACGAGAAATCATTAAGCTCATCAGATACAATTGCAGAAATTACAGAATATGCCATTTCACAATCATCAAGTCCGGGCGAAGAAATGAACTCGTCATTTATTCCAATGTATTCAGCGGGGGAAGCATCATACATCATCATATCAAAGCTTAAAATATCCTCAACATCTACACCGGCAGAATCTGCAACATAGTGCAAAAACTCAGTGCACCCCTCCTCCGGCTGACCTACAAATGGCCGGATTTCTGTCTGCAAATCAAATTTTGCATTATCATTCACGTCTCCCACCATGTGTATTGCAGCACTTGGTATAACAGCTACCGGCTTTTGCAAATCAAAATCAACATAATTCATGCCTCCTTCGCAGTTATAATAAAGCCTGCCTGCACACGAAAGAGGCCTATCCAGCCATACGTGGTGTATCAAGCCCCCGTAAGGTTCTAAAGTCAACCTTTCATATCCTCCGTCTATAGTCGAGACCGCCGGTTTTACGCGAAAACCGGGCGCATCATGATGAGCTGCGGCAATTCTAAATCCACCTGACAAAGGCATATTATCAGAACTTATACGAAAAACCGATAAAAGTGTGCCGTTTCGTACTGTATAGTAAATCCTGTCCGGCTCAATTTCCCATTCATCTTCTTCATAAAGCCTGTACGCTCCGGCCTTTTCTAATATTTCCGAAAAATAAGCAACGCTATGGTATGGTGTGTGACATCTATCAATATACTCAATAAATCCGTCACTTTCTTTTTTTACTTCATTTCTCAGCATATTCTCACCTCCAAATTATTTCTTATGCAAAATATATGTGCCGTCAGCCGCATTAAAAAAAGTATTTCCGTTTTCAAAAAGCCAACCGTTTTCAAGCGTTATACTACCCCTCATCCCTGCCGGTATTTTTATTGTAAGTTGGATGTCTTTGCCAATTCTTATCCATTCTGAGGAAATTTTACCATACTTGCAAATATGATATCCTGCAGCACTGTTTAATTGCGGCACAAAAGACGGTCTTATGTCAACTTCTGCTAAATCATTATTGTGAGGATTATACCGTATACCTGCAAGTGCCTGTATAAACCAACTGCTTATATCACCCCAAAAATGATGGTTAAGTGACAGTATTCTGCCTCCTTCCGGCTGATGGGTTTCCCACAAAGTTGTTGCTCCTCTTGCAATCCAGTTTCCATAAGACGGAAAGTCGGTGCGTGCAATCATTTTATACGCTAAGTCACTTCTGCCAAACGCAGTGAGCACGTGAAAAATTACTCTTGCTCCCAAAACACCCAAATTTATGTGATCATCATCTCTTGAGATAATCTCAACAAGATTTTCAAACGCTTTTGTTCTCTCTCCGCCCTCAAAAATATTATAATACAGGGCCATTGCCTGGGATGTTTGGCAATTACCGATTGCAACCATTTTATCTTTATCTACTAAATATTTACGCACGCTGTTTTTGATATCAGCCGCCATTTCCGTAGCAAAACGACTTTGATGTGTCATATTAAGAGCTTCAAAAATAAACGCTGCCTTTTGAGCAATATCCATTGTGAGAACACTATCTGTAAAAACAAGCGGGCAAATATATTGGTCTTCAATTCTTCCCACCGGGCACCAATCTCCCAGTCCGATTTCAACAAGACCGCGGCTATCTCTTCTGCCCAAAATATAATTAAGATATTTCCACACAATCGGAGCGGCAATTTCAAGGATTTCTCTGTCTCCTGTGTATTTATATGTGTAAAAAGGCAAATAAACAATAACATTATCCCACGCCGGTCCGTTGCCCCATGCAAAGCCCCAACCTCCTGTCGGAACAATTCCCGGCAATGCGCCAAACTCATTTTGAGCTTTTGAGATGTTACGCATCCACTCTTTGTAGCTGTTTCCCGCGGTTAAGTTTATCAGAACATGCTCTGATGAAAGTGCTGCGTCTGCCGTCCAACCATTTTTCTCCCTGTGACAGCAATCTGTCGGAAAATAATAGAAATTAGACAAATCGCTGCGACGTGTTGCTTGCTGAAGTTTATTTACAATATCATCGGAGCATTCGAAGCCTCCGCATTCCTTCAAATCCGAGTTATATACTTCGTAGGTCAGCAAATCACTCGTTGCCTGCTCCGGATTAATACCTTTTACAAGAACATACCTAAATCCGTGATACGTAAATCTCGGCATATATTCTTCAATTTCGCCGGTGCCTTTGCAGTAATATATGTCCTTTTGTATCATATCATTATCGTCAAATTTTATGTTCTGCCAGAAAAATTTACCGTCAACAAGTGTTTCGCCGTGAATTAGCGTGATTTTTTGACCCGGTGTATGCGAAACAACTCTTAGTCTGCTAAGACCCGCCATGTTTTCGCCAAAATCATATCTGTATCCATCATCCTCTTTGACTACAGAAACAGGCTTAATTTCACGCGTTTTTACTATGGGTTCAGCTTGACAAATGCGGCCTTCACCACGAGGCATTGGTGCCTTTTGGGAATATTTCCATTTTTTATCATTAAATCCCGGTAAATTCCAACCCGGTATTTCCAGTCTGCCATCATAATATTCTCCATAATGCCTGTCATCAAACAAAATAGGAGATGGTGCTGTTTTAAAAGACTCGTCACTTTCAAAAGAAGTGTCTTCACCGCTTTTATATTTCATATTGCACCTTAACGCAAACTGCGGTGCGCCTCTCCATTTAACATCACGAAATTCCCAGTTAAAAACGAGGGGATTCTGGAATCCGTTGCCAAGGCATACCCCAATAACATTCTCGCCTTTTATCAAATACGGCAAAATATTATATTTATCGTAATAAATAATATCATCCGGATTACTCACATATGGTGCAAGCAAGCCCTTCGTAATGTTTACTCCATTCACGTACAGCTCATAAAACCCAAGCCCGCAAATAACAATCTTGGCTTCATTTACGCTTTTTATATTTCTTATTTTAAACGCTTTACGAAAATACGGTGCCGGCACATTTTTTTCTATGCTGCAATAATTTTCTCCTGCTCTTATAAAATTTTTTGGCAAATTCATCGGAAGCAGCTCCTTTTTACTTATTGTCTATTTTTGTAATTATAACATATCACGACTCTCATGACAGCAAAAATAAATAATCTGCCTGTCTTTTGATACAGCTTTGATTACACTCGACATTTTTGCCATATTTTCCTTATCAAGACTCATAAAAGGATCATCTAATATAACGAAAGGTTTTTCTTTCAAGTAAATACTGTCTATAAGTGCCATTCTGAAACAAAATGCCAGCATACTTCTCTGTCCGTGACTCAAATGCTTATAAGACTGTCTCTGCCCCGCAGCCTCAAAATATACATTATAATCATCATCTAACACAAACCTCTCGCCTATGGTTTCTTCTATAATCTCAGCATATTTACCAAAATTTTCCTTGATTGGATCGCTGTATTTATTCTTTAAATTATTTTCTGCCACTGCAAGCATTTTCTGAGCTTCATCAAGCACAAAAAGCTGTTCTTTATATTCCTCTAACGCCGTCTCGGTCTGCTCCAAATCAATTTGCTTTTCTTCAATTTTCTCGGTTTCAGCTTCGAGCTTTGCAATCTGCCTGTCTAACAAAGCAATTTCACTCTTAATTTCAATGATTTCTCTTTCAATAAGACCCGAATCTTCCTTGCCCATTTTCTCCATCTCGTTTTGTATTTCTGATATCCTCAAATACGCTTCTGCAGAGTTTTTAATATTTTGCACTTCCATTGCAAAATCAGTAATATTTCCCGTAGATTTATATGCCTCTATAAATTCATATAACTCATTAACACAAAAATCATATCTTAATATATTCTTTCTTCTTTCCTCGCTCAATTTCTCCGCACTTATAAACTTTCGCCCCGAAATACACAAAAATAAAGCCATGGCACCTGACGCCGCAATTAAAATAATCGATGGTATAATATCTCCAACAGCTAACAGCACCGCCGCTGTTATTATCATAAACGCATTTACGGTAATCAGCATTTTTCTGCGCTTAATTTTTTTCAACAAAACATCAAATTCTTTTTGTATTTCCTCATTTTGCTTTTCAATTTCTGCTATTGAATTAATATATCCGTTTGCCCTCTCAAAATCCTCTGCTGTTGGTAGTCCGCCAATAAACATATTCTCCAAAACGTTCATTTGGTATCTGCTTCCTGTCGCAGCTATTCTCTCATCGAGTCTCGATTCAAGCACAAGGTTTTTTCTAAGCTTTGCCTCTTTTTCTTCAAGCATTTTCTGTTTTTTGCTTCTCTCAGACAAAAAGCTCTCCATTACGCTACTGCTTTCCTTTAACGTAGCAATTTCTTCTCTCAAAGCTCTTATTTTTTCTTGACACTCCGGTATTTTGCCATTTCTTCCACGTTGCGGTTGAAGTTTTTTGCTCTGTTCTTCTAAAACTTTCTTCGCTAAAATCCCTTCTTCGTAATTATTAACTTGAGCTTCTATCCCCTGTGGCGTGCAAATACTTATATCTTCTGCGTTAAAAAAAGCCGTCTTCATAAAAACGTCTTCGTCTGCACCCATCAGTTTTTTTCCAAGGCTTTCGCCATAATCATCTGCAATATTGTCATTTTTATACACTTTTATATAATCGGCTGTTGCACTTTTACTATCAAAAAACCTCTCAATCCTATATTCATCACCATCATGCTCTATTGTGACAGTGCCGCCAAACTTACTGTGGTCAAAAGGATAATAGTGTTGCCTGTGGTCAAAACTCTTCGCGTTTGTCTTCGTAGACGGTAGTCCGTACAGCATCGCCTTGATAAATGATGATAACGTTGTCTTTCCGCTGCCGTTTTTGTGGCTAAAAACAGTCAATCCTTCATTGAAACGATAATCAACGTTGCTCAGTTTACCGTAATTTTCAATATGACACGATAATATTTTCATTTTATCGCCTCCTGACCGTCAAAAGCTTTCAGCCCTACGGAAACTATCCGTTCTTTCTGCTTCTCGCTGTAATTTTTGTTTGCTAAAACTGTCCTTACAAATTCGCCTCTAAGTGTTTTCTCTTCTGCGAGTTTCAAGAAATCAATTTTTTCTGTCGTGTTGTTTTTTACATAAACAAAGAAAAAATCTCCTTTTAAATATTCTGCAACATCCTCTTTTATGTAAAGCCCATCAAAAGTTATCTGACCGCACAGATTAATTATGCAAATATTCTTTGAATTTGCATTTACTGTTTCTTTTACTTTTCTATATGCTTCATAAGAATCCTTAGTCTCACTTATATCGACCGAAAATTCTTCA
>JAGAQK010000172.1 GCA_017622825.1 Clostridia bacterium
GGAAATAATCTTTATGCTTTGAATATTGCGAAGAAATCACAATCGGACAGAGTTATAATTGTTGAAGGATATATGGATTGTATAGCACTTCATAAAGCGGGCATAAGCTGGGCTGTGGCATCACTTGGTACAGCACTTACAGAAGCACAGGCTAGGCTTTTGAAGAAATATTTCAATGAAGTTATTATTGGATATGATGCAGACAGTGCCGGGCAAAAAGCCACAATGAGAGGTCTTGATATACTTGCACGTGCAGGCATCAGAGTCAGAGTTTTATCGCTGGCAGATGTTGATAAGAACGTTAAAGACCCGGATGAGTTTTTAAAGAAGCATAGTGTGGACGAGCTTTTGAAAGCAGTAGATATGTCCAAGTCATTGATAGAATATAAAATTTCAAAGATAGAGGAAAGATATCCTACGTCCTCTATAGAGTCAAAGGCGATGTTTCTGAAGCATTCAACGACAGTTTTGGCAACCATAGAAGGTGAAGCAGAAAAAGACCTTTATGCAGATTGGTTTTCAAAAAAGTATTACGTATCAAAAGACTCCTTGTTATCTGAGATTGAACGCGTGAAATTCGGCGGAGCAGCGGATAATGATGAGAACAGGAGAAGGAAGATTATAAGAAATTCTGCATCAGTTAAAGAAGAAAACTTGGACAAAATAAATACTCTTTCGCCCGAAGAAGTAAAATTGGACCGCAATATAAAGACACTGCTTCTTTTGCTGAGTGAAGATAAGAAATTGATGGACAAGTATTATGATAAAGTAAAAGAGCTTAACAGCTTTGAAACAAATGCAGTTTTATTGGAAAAGCTGAGAGCAAGGTATGACAGCGGAGGCAAGACCGGAATTGAAGTAATACTTGCGGATGCGGTGGGCATTCCGGAGCAGGAAATAAATCTCTTGGCAGACATTATCAGCAAGTGGATTCGCCCTGAGGATGCACAGAAAGCGTGCGACAATATAATATCAAATTGTGCTGTGCTGTCGTGTGACATAAAAGTTGCATGCATAAAAGCAATGATAGAGGGCACGAATATAAGCAATGAAGATAGACAGTCCCTTTTAATGGAAATTAAAGCTATAATCGCAGAAAGGAAGAAGTACAAAAATGGCAACTAAGAAAAACAGTCAAAAGGACAATGAAATCAAACAGGAAATTGATTTTATCGGAGAGGAAGAGAAAGAACAGGATTTTGATGATATCGTGGAGAGTGAAAAAGATATTGATGACCTTGATGATCTTGATGATTTTGATGTGTTTGAAATAGAAGAACCGGAATCGCTTGATGATATTGAGGAAGAACCGCTTGATTTCGATATTGACGTAGACGTTGAGAACGTTGACGATGTGCCGAAGGATGATGATAGTCTTGATGATTATGAAGAGTCTGATTTTAATCCGAATCCAATATTAACAAAGGAAGATAAGGCGGCATTTAATGACGAACCTCTCGTAATTGCACTTTTTGAAAAGAGTAAAATAAAAGGTTCTATGACTTTTGATGAGATTAATGCTGTTTTAGATGAGACGGATTTAGAACCTGAGATTATAGACAAGATTTATGAAGTGGCAGAGAGAGTTGGTATCGCTGTTGTAGGCGAGTATGACGTATCGAATTCTGATGCTAATAAACAGTATGTAGAAGATCTTGAATCTCTCGCAGAGGGCGTTGGTCTTGAAGATCATGTGAGAATGTATCTTAAGGAAATAGGAAAGGTGCCGTTGCTTACTGCTGAAGAAGAAGTTGAGCTTGCAATTCGCATAGAGCACGGTGATGAGGCTGCGAAGGACAGGCTTAATGAAGCAAACCTTAGACTCGTTGTAAGCATCGCGAAGCGTTACGTAGGAAAAGGTATGCAGTTCCTTGACCTTATACAAGAGGGTAACCTGGGTCTTCTTAAAGCAGTAGAGAAATTTGACTATAGAAAAGGATATAAATTCAGTACTTATGCAACGTGGTGGATTCGTCAGGCAATCACGAGAGCAATTGCAGATCAGGCAAGAACAATTCGTATACCTGTACACATGGTAGAAACAATCCATAAATTGGGAAGAGTTTCACGTCAGCTTTCGCAGGAGCTTGGCAAGGATCCTACACCTGAGCAGATAGCACAGGAAATGAACATGCCTGTTGATAAAGTTCGCGAGATTATGAAGATCTCACAAGATCCCGTGTCACTCGAGACACCTGTAGGTGAAGAAGAGGACAGCCATATCGGTGACTTCATTCCTGATGATGATGCCCCGGCTCCTTCTGAAAGTGCAGCAGCAATATTGCTTCGCGAACAGCTTATGGAAGTGCTTGAGACGCTTACGCCGAGAGAACAAAAAGTGTTGAGACTGCGTTTCGGACTTGATGACGGCTGTCAGAGAACACTTGAGGAAGTTGGCAAAGAATTCCACGTTACGAGAGAGCGTATAAGACAGATTGAGGCTAAAGCTTTAAGAAAGCTTCGTCATCCCAGTCGCAGCAAAAAGCTGAAGGATTATATTGACTAAGGTAAATTAAGTATAAATGAGTACAGACTGTAAATATACTGTATCTCAGAGGTGAGTTATATATGGAGCAAAAAAAACTCATAATGGCATTGGTTGGTAATCCCAACAGCGGCAAAACTACTTTCTTCAACTACTTGACCGGCAGTAATCAATACGTTGGCAATTGGCCCGGTGTTACGGTAGAAAAAAAAGAAGGCAGAGTAAAGCAAAAAGGGAATTATGACAGGGAGATAACTCTTGTTGATCTCCCCGGCATATATTCACTGTCCCCGTATTCGATGGAAGAAATAGTCGCCAGAGATTACATAACAAAAGAAAAACCCGACGTTGTCATAAACATAGTTGATGCCACAAATATAGAAAGAAATCTCTATTTAAGCATACAGCTTATAGAGATGGAACGCCCTGTGGTTATTGCTCTTAATATGATGGACGAAGTCGCTGCAAAAGGCGATGTGATAGACGTATTGATGCTTTCAAAGTTCCTGAATATCCCGGTGATTCCCGTAACGTCAAAAACGGGAGAAGGCACACAGCAGGTAATAGAAGAAGCAATCAAACAGGCACAAAAAGGCTTTGTTATGGAGCCTGACGATTTATATGATGATTTTACACACAAAATACATCATAAAATAGACAACATTGTGCATCCTTATGCACAAAAAGAAGCCCTTCCGACACATTGGGTATCAATAAAAATGCTTGAAGGAGACGAGCTTCTTAAGAAAAACCTCAATTTATTGGAGGAAGATGCATTAAAAATAGAAGAAATTGCCGTAGAATACGAAGGTCCCGAAAATAAAGGCGACCGGGAAAGTATGGTAATTGACAGCAGATACAAATACATAGAAAAAGCAGTCAAGGCATCTGTTAAGAAATCAAAACGCCGTAAAAAGACACTGTCACAAAGAATAGATGATATTGTAACAAATAAAATACTGGCAATACCGATATTTTTGCTTGTAATGTTTGCGGTATTTGCTCTTACATTTTCCACAATAGGCGCATTTCTCCAGGAAGGCGTTTCATACCTTGTGGGCGACGTGTTTGCAGGCTTCGTATCAGAAAGTCTCGCATCGATAGATGCGCCACTATGGGTCGAAAGCCTCGTGGTAGACGGATGTATTGGCGGCGTAGGCGGTGTTTTGTCATTCCTGCCGCAAATAGCAATACTGTTTTTGTTACTGTCACTGCTCGAAGACAGCGGCTATATGGCAAGAATCGCATTCATAATGGACAGATTGCTCAGTAAATTCGGCCTGTCGGGAAAAGCGTTTATACCGATGCTGATGGGATTCGGTTGCTCAGTACCGGCAATAATGGCAGCACGAACAATGGAAAATATGAAGAACAGGAGAATGACAATAATGCTTGTGCCATTTATGTCATGCTCTGCGAAGCTTCCTATTTACGGATTTATTTCTCAGATATTCTTCCCGAAATACAGAGGACTCGTTGTATTAAGCCTTTATGTTTTAGGAATAATTTTTGGCATATTATCCGCCATAATATTCAAAAAAACAATTTTCAAAGGACAGGAAGCACCATTTTTGCTTGAACTTCCGCCATACAGACTTCCCGGTGCTAAAAGCACATTTTTGCATGTATGGGATAAAGTAGAACATTTTATAAAAAAAGCCGCTACGTTGATTTTCGGCATGAGCGTACTGCTGTGGTTTTTGCAAAGCTTCGATTTCACAATGCACTTCACACAAAACAGCGAAGAAAGTATGTTGGGCACAATCGGCAGCTTTATAGCCCCTATATTTAAGCCCGCCGGATTTGGTACGTGGCAGGCAGCCGTTGCCCTTTTAACAGGCCTCGTGGCAAAGGAAGCCGTCGTTTCGTCTATGTGTCTGTTCTACGGAATATCCGCTACAGCCGGTACGGAGGCTGCTGCAATACTTTCGGGAACGTTCGGAACGCCCGTGGCAGCATACGCATTTTTGATTTTTACTTTGCTTTATGTACCGTGTATGGCAGCCTTTTCCACCATGAAAAAAGAAATGGGCGGATGGAAATGGGCTCTGGGCAGCGCGGCATATCAAATAGGAATCGCGTATGTCTTAGCAGTAATTGTTTATCAGGCAGGAAAGTATTCTGCATACGTTTTGGCCGGATTGATATTATTGTGGGCATTATATTGTATTATAAAATACGTTATAAACAGAAAAAATACAGGTTGTGATGATTGCAGTATGTGCAATAAAGCGAATTGTAATGAGTGCAATAGGAGCAAATAATAAAATGAACGTATATAAAAACACATTTGAAAAAGAATATGATGCAAAGGCAGCAAGAGGTGTGGCATTAGGCAATTTTGACGGCATACACAAAGGTCACGCACAGCTTATAAGTACTTTGGTAAAAGAGTGCAAAAAAAGAAAATTGCGCTCCTGCGTGTATACGTTCGAAAATCATCCTAACAACGTTCTTTTTAAGGATAAGCATACGCCTGTTATTATGACGGAGGAGCAGAAAATAAAAATAGTGGAAGAGGCAGGTGCCGATGAGCTGTTTTTGGAGCACTTTAATGAAGAATATGCTGAAACTTCGCCGGATGATTTTGTGGAAAGGATACTTGACAGTAAATTAAACGTAAAACTTGTAGTAGTTGGTTTTGACTATACGTACGGTAAATTCGGTAAAGGAAATATAAAGCACCTTACTCAAAAAGCAAAAGAATACGGATTTGATGTTATTGTAATACCTGAAATTAAAAAATATCTGCCGACATCTCAAAAAGAAGTTACGGTTTCAAGTACAGTTTTAAGAGAGCTTATACAAACGGGCAATATGGCAGACTATAAAGTAATGACGGGTCGCAATTACTCCATACCGGGAAAGGTCGAGAAAGGAAGAAAAGTCGGTGAAAAATTAGGTTTTCCCACGGCAAATATTTTGCCACGTGAAGGCTTTGCACTTCCTGAATTCGGCGTGTACGCCACGCTAACGCATACAGGCGGCAACACGTACAGAAGTATCACAAATATAGGAAATAATCCGACTTTTGAGAATATCAAAACAGTAACGGTAGAAACTCACATTATAGGTTTTAACGGTGAACTTTACGGGCAAGATATAGAAGTGGAATTTATAAAAAAAATGCGCGGCGAGAAAAAGTTTTCGTCTGCGGAGGAATTATCAGCGCAAATAAACAGCGACCTAAAAGAAAGGAAAGAAATGACAGAGGGAATACAAAAGGTTTACGACAGAAAGGGCGTAGAAATTTATTATGTGCCTACGGATATATTTAAAACAGCAGTCATAAAAGTTATGATTTGTGATAATTTGAATGCGGAACGGGCATATAAAAACGGACTTATTCCGGTTGTTTTGAACTCAGGAACAGAGAATTATCCGTCGATTAAGAAAATTACAGAAAAAATGCAGGAAATGTACGGAGCCGGTATATCAGCAACTGTTTCGTCAACGGCAGAGGTGCAATATACTGAGTTTTGGGCTGAATACACAGAGCCTGTATACGTTGAAGATAACCAATCGCTTGAGCATGATATAATCGATTTCTTGTTTGAAATGATGTTTAAACCTGCGACTGAGAATTATGACGGTAAGACGGGTTTTGTGAATGACACGTTTAATAGAGAGAGAATTAACCGTGACGAGCAGATAAGAGCCATTGTGAATGATAAGCATACGTATTCACAGAGAAGATGCATAGAAATAATGTGTGAAGGCGAGCCGTATGCGGTCAACAGTGTCGGAAATGCCGGTGACGGTGACGCATTGACGCCGGTCGAACTGTATGATTACTACAGGAATGAATATCTTGATAAATCTGCGATAAAAATATTTTACTGCGGCAAGAAATATCCTGAGGAGCTGACGGATTATACTAAGAAATATTTCAAAGACAGCGATAGGATTGTATTAAAAGAAGCATATTTGGAAAAAACAGATATAAAAGAAGACGAAGTGAAACGCGTGACGGAGGTTCAGGACGTGACGCAGGGTAAACTTTTTATGGGCTACAGGCTAAACGCCCAACCTTTAAAGGATGAATATTATGCGGCACTTTTGGCTTGCGCCGTGTTAGGACAAGGCACACAGTCAAAAATGTTTATGAATATAAGAGAGAAAAACAGCTTGGCATATTACGCTGCAGCATATTCAACGAGGGCAAAGGGCTTGATGTTCGCGTATTGCGGCATAGAGTGTGAAAATAAGGAGGCTGCCGAGACGATGATAAACGAGCAGCTTGATGATATAAGAAAAGGAAATATAACAGAAGAAGAATACACTGCGGCAGTAAAAATGATATGCAATGATTTATACTCATACAATGACAACCAGGGCATATTGCTTTCGTATTATTTCAATCAAATGGTGGTTGGAAAAATTACTGACCCTGCAGAATTCGCTATGAAGATTGAAGCTGTGACAGTAGAAGAAATTTCCGCAGCGGCAAAGAAAATACAACTTGATACTGTATTCTTCTTAGATGCAGAGGAAGAGCCTATAGAAGAAGGCGGTGAAGAATGATGGGAAACAGCAATATTAAAGAAAGAGTTTTTGCCTCGTTAAATGAAAGAATATATGAATTTGACCATGACTCGGGACTTCACGTGCAGATTATACCTAAGAAAGGCTTTAAGAAAAAATTTGCATTTTTGGCAACGGATTTTGGCTCTGTAAATACTGAATACATTGATGAGAACGGTAAAAAAGTAGCAGTGCCGTGTGGAACAGCGCATTTTTTGGAGCACAAGCTATATGAGCAGCCTGACGGTGATGTTATGAATCAATTTGCTGCATTGGGTGCTGATTGTAACGCTGCAACTGGATTTTCCAAAACGTTTTATTATTTTGAATGCACACAGAATTTTGAAGCCAGTCTCGATATTTTGCTGAGACATGTTTTTCATCCGTATTTTACAAAAGAGAACGTAGAAAAAGAAAAGGGCATAATTGTGCAGGAAATTAATATGTATCTTGATGATGCGTATTACGTGGGCTCAGCCGAGCTTTTGAAGCTCCTTTACAAAGTGAATCCGGTACGAAATGATATAGCGGGTACCGAGGAGTCCGTTATGAGCATAACGCCTGAAATGCTATATGCATGTCATGATGCGTTTTACAGGCCGAATAATATGTGCCTCACCGTTGTGGGCGATGTCACAACAGAAAGTGTGCAAGAAGCACTTCAAAGAGCAAAGCTTCCGACTCAAAAAGGCAAAATTATTAAGGTTTACCCGGATGAACCTACGGAAATTTTCGGCAAAAGCAGCAAGTGTATAATGGAGACATCACAAACACTTTTCAATTTTGGCTTTAAAGATAATCCGGCTAAATATAAAGGCATTGAGATGGTAAGAAGAAAATTGGCAGGCAGAATAGCAAAAGAAGTGCTGTTCGGGTCATCTTCTGACTTATATGAAAAATTGTATAACAGCGGATATATCAATTATGATTTCTATGCATCATACGAGATAGAAAGAGAATACGGCATGTTTACTCTGTCAGGAGCTTCGGAGAAAGTTGATATTATTCAAGAGGAAATAAAGAAATATATTGAAAATATCAGCAAAAACGGAGTGAATACAAAGGAGTTTACTGCTGTTCGCAATGCATTGCATGGCAGCTCAATAAGAGCTTTTGATGCGTTGTCTTATTTGGGAAGGGCTTTCGGACAGTTTTATTTACAGGGAATGGACGCGTTTGACTATTTAACCACCTGTGGTAAAATTACAGAGGAAGAAGTAAACGATATTATCAAAAATTTATTGCGCGGAGAAATGGCAATCTCCGTAGTTGAACCGAAAGGCGGTTTTGATATATGAGTTCAGTTTTAAACAGTTTTGCCCAAATGGCAAAAGGATGGGTTGAATTCCCAAACCTTTTTGGAGATAAGGGTCTTCGTATACCTATTGATGACACAGCGTTTAAAATAGGCAGCTTTGAAGTGAAATGGTATGGATTGATTATTTGTCTTGCCGTTGTGCTATGTATTGTATTAGGGTTGAAATCCTGTAACAAGCATGGACTTACACAGGATGACGTACTTGACTATATTTTATTTGCGATACCTTCAGCAATGATAGGAGCAAGATTGTATTACGTTATCTTCCAGTGGGAAAATTATGCAGAAGAACCGATTAAGGCACTATATGTTTGGGAAGGCGGTCTTGCGGTATACGGAGGAGTCATTGCGGCACTTATTGCACTGCTGTGCGTAGCAAAATACAAAAAGCATTCTTTTATAAGAGTTGCCGGCTTCGCGATGCCTTACATAATTTTAGGTCAGGCAATAGGAAGATGGGGTAACTTCTTTAATCAAGAAGCGTATGGCAGATACACAACACTTCCGTGGGGAATGACGGGAAGTGAGATAGAAGGCTGGGTATATGAGCAGGCGGCAAAGGGAGTAGAAGGGTACTCTGTTGGTACGCTTGTACATCCTACATTTTTGTATGAGTCACTGTGGTGTTTTGCGGCATTTGCTTTTATGATGATTTATCGCAAAAAGTGGGAGAAACACGAAGGCGAGAGCTTGTGCTTGTATATGATTTTATACGGTTTGGAAAGAACGTTTGTGGAAGGATTGAGAACGGACAGCTTGTATATAGGAGATACAAACGTGCGAGTATCGCAACTTCTTTCGGCAATACTTGTTATAGCCGGTATAGCCTTGTTTGTTGATTTAAAACGTAAAGAAAGAAATATGCTGTATGAGGTTAGCGTAGAAGAAGGCGGCGAAGCTATTTCGGGAGGCCTTGAAAAGGTTGTCGAAAAAATGCAGCTTGAAGAGGAAAAAGAAAGCGAAGTAAAGACAGACAATGAAGATAAATAACGGTCTGCGAACCGGAGGCCTGTACGGGAAACGACCGTACATGATGCAAATAGAGGAAAAGGGCAAACTCGACTATATATCAAAATTTGATTATTTTCTCATGGGAACAGTATTGATTATTTCCGTGATAGGTTTGATATTCCTTGAAAGCGCCATGGAGAATATGTATCTCGATGGAGGCAAAAGTGCCATGCTTGTACAGATAGTGGGCCTTGCGGTTGGAGTAGCCATTGCGGTGGCGTTTTCGTTCGCGGACTATTATCTTTTCAGAGTCTTTAGCTGGCCTTTTTACGCGTTTAACGTAGTCATGATGTTAAGTGTGTTTACACCGCTTGGCATAGAACAAAACGGCAGCAGAGCGTGGATAAATTTGGGCGTTACAACGTACCAGCCATCAGAGCTTATGAAGCTTGCAATGATACTTGTAATAGCACAGCAGATAGAATTTACAGAAAAAGAAGGCGGTTTGTCACTAAAAAGAGGCGCTGTTATATTGGGCGCGTTTCTATTGCCGCTGGGACTTGTCTTTTTACAAAAAGACATCGGACAGTCCATGGTATTTATATTTGTGTTCTTAGTAACAATTTTCATAGGCGGTGTCAGCAAAAAATACATTTTCTCAATAGTGGGAGTAGGCGCGCTGGCAGTGCCTTTCGTATGGAAATTTGCCATGAATGATGCAAGGCGAGGCAGACTGCTCTCGTTTATAGATCCGGATAAATATTTGGACTATTCGTATCAATTAAGAAGAACAGTGACAGCAATAGGAGCAGGACAGCTAACGGGAGAAGGCATAGGCGAAGGAACTATGAATACCGGCAAGAAAATTCCTGTAAAAATGTCAGACTCAGTATTTGCGGTAATAGGCGAAGAAGCCGGCTTTATAGGCTGCTTGATAGTTGTTACACTTATGACGATAATGTTGATAAGAATGGTATATATATCGCATAAAGCCCGCGAAACATTTGGTAAATGCGTTGCGGCAGGTATTTTTGCCATGTTTGCATTTAATATAATAGAAAATATCGGCATGAACATAGGCATAATGCCTATAACGGGACTTCCGTTGCCATTTATAAGTAAAGGCGGCAGTTCGATGATAACGAATTATATGGCAATTGGGGTTTTACTAAGTATATCAATGAGGCGGCAACGTGGATTTTTCTCGGATTAAAAGCACAGAAATAAAAAAATACGCCATAAAAGTTTTTAGAATACTCTGCATTGCTTTTGCAGTAATATGCTTGCTTTGCGGACTTGTACCGCTCCTTTTTTACGGTCACTTAAATCCCGGCAACATTGCACTTTTGATATACGGAATATTTCTGCTCACTCTGCTTTTTGCTAAATTTGACAGTATAAAGAGTAAAAAAATAAAACTTACTCTCAATATAGTAAAAAAGACGGTAGCCGTGATGCTTGCGGTATGTTTCGTAGTGGGACTCATAGTAAGCATCTTTATGGCAAAATATGCATTTTTCAATGAACCCGGCGAAAACGCGGGAAGTAACGGCACCGTAGTGGTATTGGGGTGCAAAATAAACGGTGAAGAACCGTCGCTGACGTTAAAAGGCAGACTTGATGCGGCGCGCGAATATTTGATAGAAAACCCTGATGTACCGGTAGTGGTTTCAGGAGGTAAAGGTTGGGACGAAGAAATTTCAGAAGCGAGCGTTATGAAAAAGTACCTGGTGGAAAACGGAATAAACGAAGAACGCATCTATATGGAAGAAAAATCCGAAAATACTGACGAGAACATTAAGTTTTCGGGAGAAATAATAAAAGAAAACGCTTTGCCCGAGACTATGTACATTGTAACTGATACTTTTCATTCATACAGAGGTTTCTTGTTTGCTGAGAAAAACGGATATAAAGCAAAAAATATAAGCGCAGACGTATATTTGCCGCTCATAGGAGAGTATTGGGTGCGCGATATTTTGGGGATTCTACACATGAAGCTCACACCGAACTGGGAACTTGACATTAAGAATTAGGAGGTATGGAGTAAATGGCAGACGTATTCAAAAAACTTTTTCATGCATGCATAGATGTGGAAAAAACAGAAAAAGGATATTTGGCAAAGCGTTTTACAAAAAAACAATATGAAGTTTATAAAACAAAACCTTGGTGCATATATCCGCACTGTACAACAGGAGTATACATGGAGTTTGTAACTGATGCAGAAGAAATATCTTTTGATTATTCTTTCTCATGTTTGTTTTTCCCTGAGGTTGTATTTGACATATTTGAAAATGGCATATATATGGATTTTATAAGAGAACCCGATGGCAGTCCGTCAGGTCGTGTTGTATATAAGAAAAAGACTGAGGGTAGTGTTTGCATTAAAATATATTTACCGTATAATGGCGAAACGCACATATCGAATATTTTCTTCGGGAATTTCAAAACGACAAAGGATAAACGAGAAAGAAAATTGCTCGTATACGGTGATTCTATATCGCAGGGACTTATGGGAATGCATCCATATATGAGCTACGTACCGCTTGTGGCTGATACAATTAAAGCGGATTATTTGAATTTGAGTGTAGGAGGGGATTTGTTTGACCCTGAAATGCTCGATCATCAGTTGCCCTTTAAGCCTACAGTTGTTATAATTGCTCTTGGTGCAAATGACTTGTTTTTTAACGGGAATTATAAAAGCATAAAGAAAAATATAGAAGATTTTTTTATGAAGCTCCGTGAAATATACCCTGATATACCGATAAACGTTATAACACCTATATGGCAAACAGATTTAGAGCGTTTTGATACAGCAGAAGAACGGCAAAGATATGCACTATTTATGAAGATTTACAAAAAAGTTATTAAAGAATCGCAAAAAGCAAACTGCAATACAATAAAAGGTCTTGAAATAATGCCCCATGTGCCGGCTTATTTTAAAGACCATGCGCATCCGAATGATTTTGGGTTTTTGCAATACGCATTGAATGTTTTGCGCGAGTTAAAGTATTAAAAAGAAAGAAAATTTTTTTAAGGAGTTTTGAATTTGGAGCTGCCGCAGGAATATATAGAAAAAATGACAGAATTACTCGGTAAAGAGGAGTTTTCTCTTTATCAGGCTTCACTTGAAGAAGAAAGGTCTTTTGGCGTGAGAGTCAATACATTAAAAATTTCAAACAGCGATTTTCTTGAAAAATTAGGTGGGATTATTAATGTAAAAGAAATGATACCGTGGACAAGCGATGGATATTATTATGACCCGTTTGAAAAACCGGATACTGAAATGCCCGGCAAATTACCGTTTTACCACGCAGGACTTTATTACATACAAGAGCCCAGCGCAATGTATCCGGCACAGCAGCTTGATGTTAAACCGGGAGATAAAGTCCTTGATTTGTGCGCTGCCCCCGGAGGTAAAAGCACAAAGCTTGGCGTAAAACTTGCAGGGGAAGGACTTTTGGTTGCAAACGATATAAGCCAAGAACGCGTGAAAGCTCTTATTTACAATCTTGAGCTTGCAGGTGTTAGCAACGTTATCGTTACAAACGAATCTCCTGAGAATTTGTCAAAAAAATTCAACGGATATTTTGACAAAATATTAGTAGACGCACCATGCTCGGGAGAGGGAATGTTCCGTAAAGACAACGAAGCAGTAAAAAGCTGGGGGAAATTCAAAACGGAAGTTTGCGCTCAAATGCAGCGCGAGATACTTGAATACGCACATATTATGCTGAAACCCGGCGGTCACATATTGTACTCCACGTGTACTTTCGACCCTGCCGAGGACGAGAAAATGATAGAAGAATTCACAACGAAATACCCCGGCTACACGCTTTTGCCGCTTGAAAAGGTTGGCGGTATTGCTGACGGGTTGTACGGAATGTCCGATGCTGCCCGCTTGTGGCCGCATAAGCTTAAGGGGGAGGGGCACTTTACGGCAATGCTGGAAAAAAGCACTGCTGAAACGTCGAAACCGGTCGAAAATAAGCGAATCAGCAAAAGCTGTAAATTGTTAAAAGAAGCCCCGGATGAATTTAAGACTTTTTGGAAAAAGAATATGAAAGGTGATATGCCTTCAGGCGTTTATTATACTGCAGGTGACGGTCTATACCATCTTCCTTGCATGCCGCCTGATATTGACGGACTAAAAGTGCCGAAAATCGGCGTAAATATGGGCGAACTCAATCACGGTAAATTTAAGCCATCACAGCAATTTGCAATGGCTTATGCAGACTGTTTTGCAAGAAGAATTTGTTTCAAATATGACAGCGAGGACGTTAAGAGATATTTAAGGGGCGAGACAATAACTGTCTCGGGAGATTGCGGCGACGGCTGGCTCGCTGTATGCGTTGACATTGAAGAAAATTCAAAAGCCGGCTACGTTTTAGGAACAGGTGTCTTGAATGCAGGAATGATAAAAAACATGTATCCTAAAGGTTGGAGGCGACTTATATGATACGTCTTGACCGTTTTTTGGCAAATATGGGAGTGGGAACCAGAAAAGAAGTAAAGAAGCTCGTGGCATCCGGAGGCGTTTCTGTTAACGGCAAGGCAGTAAAGGATTCGGGCATGCAGATAAACGAAGACAGCGACTCTGTTACCGTTATGGGTGAGGTAATAGATTACAAACCTCACGTTTATATTATGATGAACAAACCTGCCGGCGTGCTGTCTGCTTCCGAAGATGCTAAGGGCGCCATAACTGCGGCAGACCTTGTGGCTGATGATTACGGACACTACGGTGTGTCGCCTGCAGGCAGACTTGATAAGGACAGCGAGGGCTTTTTGATACTCACAAATGACGGAGATTATATACACAACGTTATTTCGCCAAACAAGCACGTGGACAAGATGTATTTTTGTTTGCTTGAAAGCGAGATTAACGATGCAGACATTGCGGCTTTTGCGAAAGGAGTGGCGCTTGCGGACGGCACCGTGTGTAAGCCGGCACTTTTAGAAGCGGCGCAGACGGAAAGCTCCGGCGAACATGGCGTTTTCGTGACAATACACGAAGGCAAGTTTCATCAGGTAAAAAGAATGTTTTTGGCAAGAAACAACAAAGTTTTATATTTAAAACGCATAAAAATAGGCAACGTTTGTCTCGACGAAACGCTTGAAAAGGGCGAGTACAGAGAAATGACAGCGGAGGAAGTTAATAGCATAATTGCAGAAAAAGGAGCGTGCGTACAATGAACAGGCAAATAGCGGAGAAGGCGGATTTGTTTTTTATGGGTCTGCAGGGGAGATATGATGAGAGTAAGGATTTTTTTCTGTATATAGAAGTTGAGTTTGTTTCGGGAAATAAGAAGTATTCCGCTAACGTTGAGCAAACTGAAAGCGGCTTGCTTTCATATAACTTTATGGGAAACAGCTACAGTGGGACTTTCGGGGATTTCCGTACCTTTATTAAAAGTAAAATACCTGAATTTGACGCTATGACTGTGACGTATTACGAGCGCGGCAAGCAGATTATCGTGAAAGCTGACAACAAGGACGTCAGCTCCCAAAGCAAGGATTACACAGTGAGCGAGGAGAGGGCTGCCAAGGCGTCTTCGTCTGCAGTAATGAGTGACAGGGAATATTTCATTAAGCCTGATAAAGCGGCTGATTTGCTGGAAGCGATTGGTATTTTGGCAAAAAATGGAAAAGTACGTAATGACAAGATTCGCAAATACAATCAAATTGACCATTTTATAGAGCTTGCTGACCCTATGCTGAGGAAGCTTTGTGCTTCTAAGAAGCAGATTCGCATTGTGGACTGCGGTTGCGGCAAGTCTTATTTGTCGTTTGCTTTGAACTATTATATTAAGGAAGTGCTTGGCAAGAATTGTTATTTTACGGGGCTTGATTATAACGGAGCCGTGATTGCCGAGTCTGCGCGCATTGCGAAACAGCTTCACTACAATAATATGCAATTTATTGAAACTGACATTGGCGAGTACGAGCCTGACGGTGCTTACGATATGTTGCTTACGCTTCACGCTTGCGATACTGCAACTGATAAGGCGCTTCGCTTTGCTCTTGATAACAAGATTACTTCGATTATTTGCGTGCCTTGCTGTCACAAGGAGATGAATTCTCAATATCACATGGATGGCTTCGAGGATATTCTCAAATACGGCATACTTAAAGCACGTATTGCCGACAGCTTGACGGACGGCCTTCGTGCAATGTATTTAGAGGCTCACGGCTATGAGGTGTCCATGCTTGAATATATATCTCCGATTGATACGCCTAAGAATCTTATGATTAAAGCTATTAAAAATTCCGGTCGCAATGATGCTGTTTTGAATAAATATCGCAAAATATGCGATGAGCTTGGCGTGCAACTTTCTATTGGGCGGTAATTTTTTAGTATTGTGTTTTCTCACGGTGCTTCCTTTTTATGGACGAAACGTACTCGTGCATTTCGCTTCTTGTGTTCATTTTGAGCGATTCGTCTATACAAGCTTGCTGAGAGGCTTCGCTCATTTCGGCAAATGCGTCCATGGCGTCCAAATCCGAGGCTAACTCCAGTGCGAAATTTATCGGCAACTCGCCGCCGTTTCGTGTTGTCACAAAAACCACTCCTTGTTTGATTGAATATAGGAGTAGTGTGCGCAAAAAGCCGGGAGTTATGCGTTATCTAAATCATACTTTCTTGCTCAACAGATAATGTTATGCAGAAAACAACAAAAGGCGATAAAATCTTTCATTAGAATTGAATAAAACGGCTGACAAACAGAAAATTTTGCAGTATAATATAGCCGAGGTGATAAAGATGATACAAAGAGAACACTATATTGAGCAAGTTCGCCCCTTTTATGAATCCGATTTGATCAAAATAATTACGGGAATCCGTAGGTGCGGTAAATCGGTCATTATGGAACAAATCATTAAGGAAATAGCAGAAAAGACCGATAATATTATTTATCTTAATTTTGAGGATAAGAAAGTATCTGCAAATATAACAAACGCCGATAAGTTAATTTCTTATGTCGAAGAAAACAAAAAAGACGGAAGATGTTTTTTGTTCTTTGATGAAATTCAAACGCTTGACGGTTGGCAGGACGCTTGTAAAACATTAAGATTATATAATTATTCGTTATTTATTACTGGATCGAATTCCAAACTTTTGTCGGGAGAATTTACAAAAGAGTTGTCAGGCAGATACGTTGCATTCCGTATCAGACCTTTTATTTACAAGGAAATTGCAGAGTATTGTAAAGAACTTGGGAAGGAAGTCTCGGTTACAGACTATCTTGTTTGGGGTGGTTTCCCTAAACGGTTTGAGTTTGATTCGCCCGAAGCACAAAGTAGATATTTGAATGATTTAGATGACACAATCGTTATCAATGACTTAATCAGACGATATAAGATTCGCAAGGAAAGTCTGTTTAAGAGCTTGGTAAATTTCATTTTGCGTAGCAATAGCCGTATTTTTTCCGCCAACTCAATTCGTGATTATATCAAACAAGAGCATACGAGTTGTTCGGTAAATACGATAATGAAATATCTTGAATATTTGGAAGAAGCGTATATCATCGAGTCGGTCAAACAATATTCCCCTAAAACCAAAAAAGAACTTTCGTACTATTCAAAAATATACAATGCCGATGTTTGTTTCAATTCTATCCGTTGTATGAACAATCGTTTTGACCTTACGCATAACCTTGAAAACATCGTTTATAACGAGTTGATCTATATGGGATATGAGGTATATGTGTACAACAATAACGGCAAGGAAATAGACTTCTTGGCAACTAAAGGCACAAAGCAATACTATGTGCAGGTGGCTTATAGCGTAGCCGAAGAAAAGGCATATCAAAGAGAGTTTAACGCATTTAAGAATATAGATAATCTTTCTCAAAAAATCATTATCACAAATGATGATATTGACTATTCAACGAGCGTTATAAAGCATATCAAACTGAAAGATTTTTTGATGATGGAAAGTCTATAAAACAGTTAAAAAAGTGAGCAAGTTTAGGAAGTGGCTCAAAGTGCGTTACATGTGACGACGTTATAAGTGCCTATATTGTGGGAGAATTATGAAATGATCCAAATACTTGCACAATGAAACAGTCGGGTGAGATGCCTTGATTATAATACCAAACAAATGCAGAAGTATTAAAGGATTTTAATGTTATTTTGAACTTTCAGTGCATATCGCGATGGCTTGTCATGGAAGACTTTGTTGATGTTCAATGGACCTGTAGCGATATAAATCTGCAGTTTACATATACTTCAGACGATCTCGAAAAAGCTACAGTCACTATTGTTGAAGATTTTTGAAAATTAGACAATTTACGCTAAAGAATAATAAAGAGTTGCTTTCGTTAGTGAAGAAAATCTAATACAGATTAAATTTTAAGAGCAATTAACAAAATTTTAAGAGGGAGGAGAAAATGCGCGTGCGAAGTGTTAAAGTTTTAGGCTTGGTTTTATGTGTGGTTTGTATATGTGGGATATTTTCTTCGTGTACAACTTTTGAGGATTATTGTAAAACTACAGATGATGGATTTACTTACTATTTTCAGGAGCACACTAAAACAGGCGTATATATTATTAATATTCCAGATGTCGAAGATTTAGTTATTCCCGAGTATATAAATGGAGAGAGAGTTAAAGAATTAGGACATTATGATGAAGGTCTGGGATATGGTGATGAGTATTTTGTTGAAGGAATAAATACTAAAAAATTGACAATTCAGCATGAATTTAGAGTGGAAGATTATTTTGGGATACATGTCAATTTCCCTAATTTAACAAATCTTACTTTTATCGATTTCCTTTATTGTAACAGCTCTGCATCAGATGATGAGATTCTTGTGCCGCATTATATCGGTAAAAGAAGTTCAAATGTTCCTGTAGTTGAATTAAAAAAATCTGACAGAGAATACATATTGGATGATTTTAAGCCTAAAATTATTTGGATTACTGAATATGTAAAAACCATTGAAGCAGGCGTTTTTGATGGTTTGAAAGATGTCACAATAAAGACTTCTTTTGAGAGTAAGCCTGAGGGTTGGGAAGACGGATGGAATGGTTCTTGTGATGTTGAATGGGGAACGGATATTACGTATTTATTTTGTTGGGATTGGGAAAGAAAAACAGAGGATGGCTTGACTTATTATTATAATGATAAGACGAGTGAAGGAGTATATATTTTGGATGTTCCTGACACCGAAGAGCTTATTATTCCCGAATATATAGACGGTAAGAAAGTTGTTGAGCTTGGACATAGATTTGAATATAGTGACTATGAGCATGATTATTTTTTGGGATCGCCATATACAAAAAAATTGGTAATTCAACATCAATTTAGTATTCGAGAAGGAAAAGTTCCAAGTTATGATTATTATGAATTTGTCTGCTTTCCTAAAATAGAAACTCTTGTTTTTATCGATTTCTTGTATTGTAATGCGATAAATAATCAAGAAGAA
>JAGAQK010000019.1 GCA_017622825.1 Clostridia bacterium
AACAAACTCAGCTTTAAAATTTGTGTCTACCGACGTGTATACATCACTGAACATTGCATCATACGTTTCAGCTTCGGCTGTGCTGTTAAATACACCAACATAAGCAATATCAAAAGTACCCCCTACAAGGGACACACATCCAATTCTCAGTGATTTTATCGTTGCTGAAAGCTGCGTAGGAGATGCCGTTTCCAAATTAACACCCAAAAGCTCAGTATTTATATTGTACGTAACGAGATGCCATTCTCCGCTGCAAACCAGTTTCTCCGCTTTTAATATGCCTGCATAGCTTTCTCCCCAGCCACCTGCTGTTGTCTCGGGATATAAAAATGGATTTACAATAAAAGTATCTGCAGATGCCCTATATTTAATCGCCAGCGTCTTGTTATTTAATGTAACATCTGTAGTATCAACCGAGAAATATGGATCTGCATTATCTACAGTTGTAACAGTACAATAATCACTGCCCTTTTCATATGTCACACCATTGCTCATGTCAGGTACAACAGGTGCCGTCTCGCCTGCCATTATAGTAACACCTGTATACTCATATATAGAATTCGCTGCCTCTATGTTTACGGGCAACATAACAGAAACAACAACAGATAATGCAACTACAACCGCAATTGCCTGCCTAAACTTTTTCATAAGACATCTCCTCATTCTTTTGTCACATTACTCCAAGTTTATAACATTGTAAGCTAATTGTCAATAAACACGGCATCAGTAAATCAAAAAAAAAAGCAAGCTTCGCCACACTGACGATTCTTGCTTTCTTTCTCATAATGCTATAACCTCGTTATAGCAATTAAACTAATTCTAATCAGGTAAACTCATGATCAGGAAGTACAATTCCGCCTGAACCTTGCTCTTCTTTAAAGTCACCGTGTGAAGGACCAAAGAAGCTACCTTGACCACTTGTACAAATAATATCCTCTGACTGGAAAGATACAACCTCAACCATAGGTAAATTAAATAATTTTTTCATAACATTTACCTCCTTTATTACAATGATGCTACGTAAGTAGCTACAGCATCACCGTAGATCATCAAAGCTTGAGCCAAATTAGCAAAAGCTGTATCGTTAGACTGAGCAGCAAAGAGAACGTAAGAACCAACACTGTACTCAAGATTTCTACTTGCTGTGCCGCTGCTATTGAGAGCTTGAACCGCAACTTTCTGACGGAAATCAGCAGGAGTAAAGTCTTCAAATACTACGTATGAAACACCAGCAGCATCTGTGCCAAAGTTTGTGCTCTCATATGTTTTATCTCCAACAAATACTTTAACTTTATCAACAGTTCCCTCGAAAGCGAAGATAAGCTGAATTTTGTCAGCAAAATTAACTGTAGCATACTTCCAATTTACTGTAGTTGCAATAGATGTTTTTTTGAGCAATGCATAGTCTGTGGGTGCTCTATATACGCCTGTAGACTCGATACCTGTGTTAACAAGAGCATCTGTCTTGTAGTTTCTGTAAATCTGAGCCTTTGCACCGTAGTTAAGCATTTCTTTTACAAGAGTCTTGAGCTCTGCAGAAGCACTATCATCAGCCAAAACTGCATCGCAGTAATCTTTAACGCTGTATGTCAAAGTATCAACAGACTCACCATCAACAAAGAGCTCTACTGTGAAGTCGTCACCCATCTCCTGAGGACCGAAGCCGCTCAATGTGTACTTTGTAACGCCCTCGCTGTATTCAGCAGAAGGAAGAGCTACGCCGTTGTATTTAACTTCTGTTGCTTCTGTAGCGTCAGATACGAGGAAATCAAGAGAGATACCAGCATCAACTTCTACTGTAGCACCGGCAAAAGCAGGATCTTCAGCAACAACAGGACCTGTATAACTTGTAACGTTTACTCTAATTCCGTTTCCGGCAGCAGCAGGTTTATCAAATGTAATTGTGCATCCTTCGCCTGCAACAAATGTATCTGTAACAAGTCTGCTTGAATCGAAACCTCTTTGCATTTCAACTGTTGTATTGTTGAATACTGTGTTGCCGCTAATTGTAATAACAGCATTATTTCTGCCCTTCAAAGCAACGTCATCACCGTCAAGTGTACAGCCTATTACAGAAACTGTAGCACCATACTCGTTGTCGTTGTGTACAGAAGACTGTCTGCCATCCAAGAAGCAGTCCTCAACTACTACTGTACCACCTTTAGCAAATACAGCATCGCATCCAGATGAATCAGCTTCAACAGAAATACCTCTCAATGTCAAAGAACCGCCATGAGGAGTAATAGCATCGTTGTTTGCATAGATCTTACCGCCACCAACACTGTCAATAACAGTAACATTTGCTGTACCATCTACTTTCAACGCTGTATCATTGTGTGACCATGTGTAACCTGCAAGGTCAATTACATATGTTCCTGATGTAGGAGCAAACTGACCAGCGATATCTCTTACAAGTTTGTTTACTGTGCCGCCCTCAACAAAATCACCTGTACTAGCAATACCCTCGGGTTTTTCAGTAAAGAAAGTCATACAAATAGCTGAATTTCCGCCAAGAGCAGAGTTAGCATTTTCTGCATATGTTCCTGAAACAGCTGAAGTTGCTGTACCAAGACCAAGATGAAGTCCTGTGTCTGTTGTGTTGTGGAACTTAACTACATATTTACCTGCCGGCAATTTGCTGTTCAAATCATACTCGCCGTAACCAGATACGCCACCGCCATACTGACCCTCTTTTACATTTACAGTGATTGTCTGCTCTGCAGTTCCTGCTATAGATGTAGCAAGGTCTGTATCATACTCATAAAAGCTGATATCAACTGTAGAAGTACCATCTTTTGCTGCTTCCCAGCATCCGAAAGCAAGTCCTACAACGTCAGCAGGGAAAGTAACAGTCTGTGCAAACATACCTACTTCTTTGTCCATTTTAAATGCAGCTCCCAATGCATACGCACTGTTGTTTGTCGTTGTGTTAACAGCGTACAAATTCGATGTATCCAAAGCTGAAACCGGAATTGCAGCTAATGAAAGAGAGAGTACCATTGCCAAAACAACAACTAAAGAAACCATTCTTTTCATTTTTCTACCTCCACTAATTATTTTTTTAAATCCCCATGAAAAGAGAGGGATTCGCTTATCCGATTTTACTCTATATAAATCAAGATTGCAAGAGTTTTTTTTTAAATCTTCTAAAAACTTTTAAATTTTCTCGTTTTTTCAAAATTCTTTTCTCAATGCCGCGAATGATTCCTTTGAATTTTTTATCGTTTCCATGCTTACACAATATGCCAATCTAAAGTAACCGGGATAGCCGAAGCCCGTACCGCTTACCAATACAAGTCTGTGATTGATGGCACGATTACAAAACTCCACATCATTTTCAATCGGTGCTTTCGGGAAAAGATAAAATGCACCCTGTGGTTTTTCACACTCATAACCGGTCTCAATAAGTATCTCATACAACGCATCACGACGCTCTTTGTATGCATCAAGTCCCGCCACGTCATCAAGATGCTCTGCTGCAACTTTTTGGAACAATCCCGGTGCATTAACAAATCCTAAAGTCCTGTTACAGAATATCAACGCATCCATAAGCACATCAGCTTCTTCTATCGCCGGGTTTACAGCTACGTAGTCTATACGTTCTCCCGGCAAAGCCAAAGATTTACTAAAAGAATTCACTACAATGGAATTTTTGAAAATCGCACTTATCGCCGGCACCTTGACACCGTCATAAACAATTTTCACATACGGCTCATCAGAAACAACGTATATAGCATTGCCATTTTTCTTTTCGGCTTCTTCAAGCACAACGTTTAATGCTTTCAAGCTTTCTTCTGTATACACAGCACCACTGGGGTTGTTAGGCGAATTCAATATTATCGCCTTTGTCTTTGCATTTATCGCCTTTTCAATTGCAGGCACGTCAAGCTGAAATGTGCCCGGTATTGAAGGTACGCGTACTATTTTACCTCCGAAATTGCCAACATATCCTTTATATTCTCCGAAAAACGGTGCAATTACGATTACTTCATCTCCCGGGTTAAGTATAGAACACATCGTAATTGATAAACCTGCCGCAGCTCCTGTAACCATTATTATATTGTTACCTGTAAATTCAACACCGGTTTCTTTTTTCATGTACGCGGCTATTTTTTCACGAACGTCAGGATATCCCGCATTTGCCATATATTTGTGTATTCCCGGTTCGCCTGCGTATTTCTTTAAATCGTTTATTACAGAAACAGGTGGCTCAGGGTCCGGATTTCCCAGAGCAAAATCATAAACGTTTTCTGCTCCGTATTTCTTCTTTAATATATTGCCTTGCTCAAACATAGCCCTTATGGCAGAACCGCCTGCCAAGCTTCCAACTATTCTCTCTGAAAACATATGTATTACCTCCAACCCTTACATCAAGATTTTAAGGTTTTAATAACATACGCCGGGTCTTTTGCTCCGAAAACAGCACTGCCGGCAACAAGTACATTAGCCCCCGCTTCTCTTATTTCTTTATACGTTACAGTATCAACACCGCCATCGACTTCTATATCAAGCTCCGTCAATCCCATTTCGTTTGCCATTTGACGCAAGTCTGCAATTTTTCTCGTTGTTGTCTTTATATATGACTGTCCGCCAAAACCCGGATTTACTGACATAAGGAGAACCATATCAACATCACCAAGAATGTATTCTAACGTAGAAACAGGAGTTGCCGGATTTAAAGCAACAGCTGCCTTAACACCAAATTTTTTAATAAGCTGTATTGTTCGGTGAAGATGTACGCATGCTTCTTGGTGAACAGTGATTATATCAGCTCCGGCTTTTACAAAATCCTCAATGTATTTGTCCGGATTTTCTATCATAAGATGCACGTCAAACGGCATTTTTGTGGTTTTTCTTGCACATTTTATAACCGGCATACCAAAAGATATATTAGGTACGAAATGCCCGTCCATTACATCAATATGTACCAGATCTGCTCCCGCTGCCTCAATCATTTCAATTCCTTTGCCAAGCTCTGCAAAATCTGCTGACAAAATAGAAGGTGCTACTTGTATTTTCATTAAAACCAAATCCTTTCTCTTTACTAATTTATATATATTAAATACCTATTTATATCTTTTCTTATATTTCTCCGCAAGTTCTTTGTAAATAACTGCGTATCTTTCGAGTCTTTCTTGATGCATTTTGCCTGATTTAATCAGCTCATCCGTAAAACAACCGGGCTCTCCCGTATGACTGCAATCCTGAAATCTGCAAAAACCTTCGTTATTATACATCTCCGGATAATACTTCTGCAAGAGTACAGGCTCAATCGCCTCCGCCTCAAACATGCTGAATCCCGGAGAGTCTATTATAAACGTCGGTTTATCAAAACAATCTGTCACCTTAAAAAGCTCAGAGTGCCGTGTAGTATGCTTTCCTCGGCCTGTTTTCTCACTGAGATTTCCCGTATCCATAAGCTCTTTTCCCGTTATGCAGTTTATGAACGTCGACTTTCCTGCTCCCGACTGTCCTGCAATTACTGCTGTAGAGCCTTCTATATATTTTACAATAGGCAAAAAACTTTCTTTATTCTTTGCTGACGTTATAAAGCATTTTACAGCAAGCGAATACTGTTTCACTATTTCTTCTGCATATTCCCGGTCTTGATCGGATTTGCTTATCATCAAAACAAGTTCTATGCCAACCATCTCTGCAGACACAATCATCTTATCCAAAAGCAACAAATCCGGCTTAGGATTGGATGCTGCCGCCACAAAAATGAGCTTATCAACATTAGCAACCGCCGGACGGCGGAGTTCACTCTTTCTCGGAGCAATTTCCACAATCGCAGCGGTCTTGTTGTTGTCGTCAATCTCACTTAACGTTACTTTGTCACCTATAAGAGGTTTTTTGGAGTCCTTTCTGAATATACCCCTTGCAGTGCATCTGTAAATTTCACCCGCACTGTCTGTCCATACACTGTAAAGTCCTCCGACACCTTTTAAAATAATTCCTTTATCCATACACGTTTATCACTTTATAAAGTTTTGGCATCGTACCTTTCTCACCTATATAAATAGATACCTTTGTAGGCGCTCCCGTGACTGAAAGCGGCACGCTGTATTTAATCGGGAATTTATGCAAATCAAGAGACGGTGACATAAATACTATTTCTGCCGGTTTATTCATTCCTCCCACAACTGCTTCTATTCTGATACTGCACGTTTCTCCCTTTATAAGACTGTCCGGATTGATTGTAGGCAATACTGTCGCATTCGGGTCTGTAGGAGTCGGTGTTTCTGTGGGTGTTGGTGTTGGTGTTTCTGTAGGCGTGGATGTTGCTGTCTCTCCCACTTCCTCAGTCGGTGTAGGTGTTGGCGTAACGGTCGGTAAAGCCATTGTCAACTCTTTCCTCGGTAAAATGTTATCCAAATCATAGAAGTATACGTTTACCTTTTCTCCTATCATTATCTGCGTTCCCGCAGGCGGATATTGTGATACTACTCTATCTGATGCATATATGTGACTATCCTGTGTCGGCATAGGCGGAGTAGGTGTTGCTGTAATCTCAGGTGTTCCGGTCGCCTCAATCGTCGGCACCTGTGTTTCTGTAAGTAAATCTATTTCTTCGTTAAGCGGGACTATTTCTCCCGTCGGCGTACCTACGTCAGGAGTTGGCGTCTGCGTAACTTCTTCCGTTACGTCAGGAGTATTCTCAGCAGTAGCAGTAGCTGTAGCTGTCGCCGTCGGTGTTTCCGTCGGTGTGGGTGTGGGGAACAAATCATCAATAATGGATGACGGCGATGGGTAAATAACGCCCAACTTTAAGCCTACGTCATGTCTTTCGAGAGCTTGCTGTGCTTCTTCAAGTGTCATACCTTTGAGATTTGGCACCGTAACTGTCTTGTAAAGTTTACCCGTGCTATAATATATTACAATTTTATCGCCCTTTTCGAGTATACTTCCTACTCCCGGTGACGTTCTGATTATCTTGCCGTCCGCATATTGAGCACTGTTAAGTTTTTTATATTCTACAACTATTTCCTGCGTTTCAAGCAACGTTCCCACGTGTTGGAATGATTGTCCCGTGAAATCTTCCAATATAATAGAACCTTCTTTTGCAGCAACGTACAGAGTTATAGTGTCTCCGTTGTACATTACTTTGCCGGGATCAATCGACTGACTTATTATATAGCCTGCCGGATATTCTTCGTTTATTACCAGTTCCTGTTTTACTTCTATGCCGTTTGCTTTGAAAACTTCATTCACGGCAGCAGAAGACATACCGACATAATTTTCCACCTTATATTCTACAACGTCATACTTTTTGAGGCTGTCTTTTGCGGAAGTGAACATTGTGACAACAAAGAATACTATAAGTATAGCTACTATTGCTGCCGCCAAATACGTCAATGTTTGCGATACTACGTCACGAACCATGGCATTTTTTTCTTCGCGAATACCATAATCTGTTATAACGGCGCTGCCTTCCTCCGTAAGCTCCGGTTCATCATCTATTTCTTCTTCTATCTCAGGCTCGCTGACAACGTAGTTTGTCAAGAATGATACATACGGGTTCTTCATTACTTTCAAAAGCTGGTCGTACATCTCGCCTGCGGATTGGAATCTCATGTTCGTTTCTTTTTTGGTCGCTAACACTATGAGATCACTCACGCCGTAAGGTATTTTGCTGTCTACTTCTGTTGGCGGCTTTATTTTGCCGTCAATGTGCTGCATTGCTATTGACACGTGCGATTCTCCGTCAAACGGAACGCTTCCCGTTATCATCTCGTACATCGTTATTCCTATTGAATATATATCTGTACGCTCATCTACGTAACCTCCGCGCACCTGCTCCGGCGAGAGGTAGTGTACTGAGCCTGCACTGTCATTTGTTGCTGATTTTGTAGCTGACGAAACTGCTCTTGCGATACCAAAATCCGTGAGCTTTACTTCGCCCTCTGTTGTTATCATAATATTAAGAGGCTTGATATCTCTGTGTATTATATTGTTTTTGTGTGCGTGGTCTACCGCTGACAGTATCTGCGATGATATTTTAAGTGTATTTCTCCAAGGCAGTTTCTTTTTTGCTTTTATAAGCTCGTCAAGCGAAAATCCGTCAATGTACTCCATAACGATATACTGCACGTCTTCGTCATTTCCCATATCATAAATAGCAACAATATTGGGATGAGAAAGTTTTTGTGCTGCTTCAGCCTCGTTTTTAAATCTTTTTATGAATTCATCATCATAACAGAACTCTTTCTTTAATATTTTCAAAGCTACAGTTTGCTCTGTTTGCAGGTCTACACCTCTATAGACGCACGACATACCGCCTTCGCCTATTTTCTCGTGTATTTCATATCGCTCATTAAGTATATATCCTTGTGTTAATTCTTCCATTTTGTGATGTCCTTTCACTTATATAAACAAGCTTCTGCTTTAAATCTCAACCGCAAGAACGGTAATATTGTCTAAACCCCCTGCCGCATTTGCCTCATCAATAAGTTTTTGACATATTTCTGATAGCTCTGCATTACTGCTGACAATATCCAAAATCACGCTGTCTTCTACCATCTTATCAAGTCCGTCTGTGCAGAGCAGTAATATATCTCCCTTTTTAATGTCCGGCTTGAAGATATCTGGTTCTACGTACGACTCCACCCCTATTGCCTTTGTTATCTCGTTTCTTCGGGGGTGCGTTTTTGCTTCTTCCTTGTCTATTTTTCCTGCTTTAAGAAGCTCTTCAACAAAAGAATGATCCTCTGTTATTTGTGTCATTTTTCCTTCAGATATAATATATGCTCTGCTGTCACCCAGATTACCTATTATTACTTCTTCGTCTTTTACAATTGCTGCCACTGCCGTTGTTCCCATTCCTGCTTTTGCAGGGTCTGCGGCCGCCTTGAACAATATAATATCGTTTGCTCTGCGAAACATCTTCTTTAAAAATTCTGCTTTCTGCTCCGCATCTTCTACTATAGGATTACCCTTTGCTTTATTAATAAATGAATCTACTGCATTTGCACTGGCAACTTCACCTGCGTTGTAGCCGCCCATTCCGTCCGCAACAATAAAAAAGCCCAACCCGGATTCTGCCAAGTAATAACCGTAGCTGTCCTGGTTGACTTTTCTTTCTTGTCCTTTGTCGCTTTGTGCAAAAAATTTCATTATTCGTTGCCTCCGATATTCTTATTGGGCTGAATCGCTTTCGGCTGCTCTCCTTAGTTGTCCGCAGGCCGCTTCGATGTCTTGTCCCAACGTGCGCCTTACCGTAGCATTGACGCCGCCCTTTTCAAGCATTTCTTTAAACGCTGCTATGTTTTTCTTCGAAGCCTTCTCGTATCCTGTGCCTTCAACCTTGTTGACAGGTATAAGATTCACGTGACAAAGACTTCCTTTTAATAATGATATCAGCTTCGCAGCATGCTCCTTTGTATCGTTAACGCCTTCTATAAGTGCGTACTCGTAGGTTATTCGCCTACCTGTACTCAGAGTATAAATATTACACGCATCAAACAATTTGTCAAGCGGATATTTCCTATTGACAGGCATCATGTCAGACCTTTGCTCGTCAAAAGGCGAGTGCAACGATATAGAAAGCGTTATTGGAAGCTTCTCGTCTGCAAGCTTTATCACTTTCTCCGCAAGGCCGCAAGTTGATAGCGATATGTTCCTATAACTTATTCCTAAACCCTTCTCGCTTTGTGCTTTTTTCAGAAAATCAAGCACGTTATCGTAATTATCAAGTGGTTCTCCTATTCCCATAAGTACCACGTGGCCTATTCGTATATTCATGTCTGCGTTCATTGTTACAATCTGTCCGAGAATTTCTCCGGATGTAAGATTGCGCACAAAGCCTGCTTTTGTGGATGCGCAGAACGTACATCCCATTTTGCAGCCTACCTGTGTGGAAACGCACGCGGAATATCCGTATTTGTACTTCATCAGCACACTTTCCACAAGATTGCCGTCGCCAAGACTGAAAAGGTATTTCACCGTGTCGTCCTCTTTTGAGCATAGCTTTGCTTTTACGCCAAGCTTTCCGGAGCGGTAATTTTCCGCAAGGCTGCTGCGAAATTTCTCGGGCAAATTCGTCATTTCGCTGAAGTCTGCGCCCTTATACAGCCATTCCCATAACTGTTTTGTACGAAACGCCGGCTGACCCATTGCTTTCACGATGCTTTCCAATTCTTCTATATTATAATCAAGTAAATTTTTTAACTGTGTGTCCATTAACGTAATCCCCGGCTTTCATTCTTTTCCCGGATGAGCCTTGTATTTCAATTATTTGCAGAATGCCGTCGCCCGTTGCCACGAAGATTCCGTCTGCCGAAGCCTCCGTGACATATCCCGGCTCAACGCCGGCCGGTTTCTTTTTATCTGTAAGAAGTGTTCTCCAAATTTTCACTTTGTCGCCTGCATCGTCTATGGCATAGCTTACAGGGAAGGGATTTGTGCCCCTTACAAGGTTGTGGATTTCACGTGACGTGCGCGACCATTGTATTTTGCCCGTTTCTCTGTTTACCATAGGCGAGTACGTCGCTTTATCGTGGTCTTGCGGTACTCTTTTTAGCGTACCGGCTTCCAATTGTTCAAGTGTTCTTTCTAACGTGCCTGCTCCCATTGCAGCCAGTGCGTCGTGGAGTTCTCCCATCGTCATATTTTCTGTAATTTCACACTTGTCTGCAATCAGAATATCTCCCGTATCCATACCCACATCAGTCATCATCGTTGTGATGCCGGATTCCTTTTCTCCGTTTATTACTGCGTGCCACAGCGGTGCCGCGCCTCTGTATTTCGGCAAAAGACTGGCGTGTACGTTTATGCAACCAAGCCTCGGTATTTCAAGTATTTTCTCCGGAAGTATCTTGCCGTATGCTGCAGTTATAAATAAATCAGGCTTATACGATACTATCTCGTCATAAAACTCTTGTGTTTTAACGCTCTGCGGTTGCAAAACGTCCACGCCTGCTTTAATTGCAACTTCCTTTACAGGAGGTGGTGTCATTTGCATTTTGCGCCCCTTTGGCATATCAGGCTTTGTCACAACACAGACTACTTCATATTTTTGCGGCTTTGACAGCAACATCTCAAGACACGGCACTGCAAAGTCCGGCGTTCCCATAAAAATTATGCGCATACTTTAACCTCTCTCGTTTCTGCAAAAGCTTTCTCAATCTTCGTCATTTGCAGGTATCATCTCATACACAAAGGCTTTATCCTTATATAAAATACCTGACAAATGGTCAATTTCATGGCACATTATAACTGCAAGAAAACCTTCTGCCTCTATTGTGTACTCATTTCCGTCAGGAAACGTAGCTTGCACCGTAACTTTTTCAGGTCTTTTAACGTTTCCTCTGTATCCCGGCAAACTCAAGCAGCCTTCGCAGCTTTCCTGTTCGCCCTCAGTTTTTATTATCTTTGGATTGATTAAAGCAAACTCGCCGCCATCTCTGTCGTCTATTACAACGATTTGCTTTACTATTCCTATTTGAGGTGCCGCCAGGCCCACTCCGTCTGCTTCATACATAGTATCAAACATATCATCAATAAGGCGAAGCACGCCGTCCGTTATTTCTTTGACGGGTTTACATTTTATTCTTAAAACCTCGTCTCCCTCTTTTCTGATATTCCTAACTGCCATTTCTTTGCCTCCTGATAAAAATCTTGTTTATCGTCCGTGAAAACTCACGTTAACCGTTATTTTTTTACTGTTTTTCTTAAGCTCTGCGCCGCTACCTGTAGCTGTATGCATAAACGACGTAAGTTTTTCTCTGCTCTCGCCTTTAATTGTCACTACCCATCTGTACTTTTTGTTAACCTTAGGTACGTCTGCTCTTGCGGGACCGAAAATCTCCACTGACGCAGCGAGCTCTTGCTTACACCTTATTATATTACCACAAAATGCCGTCGCAATGCCATACGTTTCTCTGTCATCCTCTCCTGCGAAACGCACTACGCACATTGCTGAAAAGGGCGGACAATATAACGCCTGCCTTACCAATATCTCATTTCTGTAAAATTCTGCATAATCATGATTCGCCGCCGCTGTAATAGAATAATCATCTATATTATACGCTTGTATCAGAACGTTTCCCGGCACAGTACCCCTTCCGGCTCTGCCTGCCATCTGCGTAAAAAGTTGAAAGGCCCTTTCCTGCGCTCTGTAGTCGGGCATATTTATAAGGCTATCTGCCGATATGATTCCCACCAGCGTTACGTTCGGGAAATCGTGCCCCTTTGCAATCATCTGCGTACCCACAAGGAATTGCGCTTTCCCTGACGAAAATTGCCCTAAAAGCTTCTCGTGTCCGTCTTTCATTGAAGTTGTGTCAGTGTCCATTCGTACAATTCCCGCATCCGGAAATTCTTTTGCAAGTTCTTCTGCTATACGCTGCGTTCCAATACCTTTCTTATCAAACGTGCTGTTCCCGCACATCGGGCACACGTTCGGTGCCGGCGCAGTCCTGCCGCAATGGTGGCATATCAGTCTGTTGCCTTTCTCGTGATACGTCATCGGCATATTACATCTGCTGCATTTCATCGTTCTACCGCACCCTTGACACAAAAGCTGTCCGGCGTAGCCCCTCCTATGCACAAAAAGCATAGTCTGCCTGCCTTCTTCATAATTTTTTCTCATCTTTGTCAGCAAGCACGAACTGAATACTCCGAAACGGTCCATTGCCCCTATCTCACGCTGTTCTCTCATATCCACAATTTCCACTTGCGGCAGCGGCGATTTGTTTGCCCTGTTTTTTAGCTCTACGTAATGTATTTCTTTATTTAATGCTCTGTAGTACGTCTCGACTCTCGGTGTCGCGGAGCCATAAATTACTGTGGCGCCTCTTATTTTCGCTATTTCTTCTGCCACTTCTGCTGCGTGATACCCCGGTGCGGAGTCTTCTGCTTTATATGATTGTTCGTGTTCTTCGTCAAGTATTATGAGTCTTAAATTTTCAAACGGTGCGAAAACTGCGGAGCGCGCTCCTATGGCTATTGACACTTTACCGCTTTTTATGTTGTTCCAATGTATATTTCTTTCTCTGTCACTCAATCGGCTGTGGAGCACTGCCACGTTGTTGCCAAATCTATTACGAAAATGTGCCGTCATTTGCGGCGTAAGTGATATTTCCGGCACAAGAAGAAGCGCTGTGCCTCCCGCTTCTACGGTGCGGGATATAAGCTGCATATAAATTTCTGTTTTACCGCTTCCCGTGACACCATGCAGCAAGCATTCTTCAAATGTCTTTTTTTGTATTAATTCCCACAAAAAATCAAATGCTTTTTGTTGTTCTGCATTAAGTTCATGCTTGTCATAAGTATTAAAAACACTTGTTTTTTCTCTGTGTTCGCTTTGATCTGTTATATCATAGTCTTTTTCAAGACTGACGTATCCGTATTTTACAAGCGTATTGAACATCGATGTACTGCAGCCTATTTCTCTTGCAATGTCCGATACTTTTCTGCGGCCGTATTTTAGGTTTTCCAATATCCTTATGTGTACTATATTTTTGAGTTTTCCCGATGCTGCAAGTTCGTCAACTTCTTCATTGCTTATGCAAAGTCGAACATAGTTTACTTTTCTGCTCTTCGACGCCTCCGGCGGCACCATACATTTGACACATGCACTGATAGGGCACAGATACAGGTTGCTCATTTTTGTTGCCAGCATCATTTCCTCCTCCGTAAGGGGCGGTCTGACGATGCTTTTGCCTGCGATTTCTTTTAATTTGATTTTAGTATCTGTTTCTTTGTCTATCGTCCACACTACTCCCGTCTGTAAACTTTTGCGCACACCAAACGGAACATCGACAAAACTACCCCGTACAATGTCGCCGTTTTCTATAAGGGCGTCTTCTACGAGGTAGGTGTATTCGATGTCAAATGTCTCATTGCTTTGCAATAAATGGACTCCGACTTGCTTCATGTATCTTTATTATACGTATTTTTGAATAAAATCAGGAATAGCGTTTTCATCTCCGTTTATACTGATGTAAAAACGAACGTTGTTTTTCTCTGAAATCTTCTCAAGTCCGTCAAAGAATTCTTTCAATGACTCTGCTGACTGATGGATAATGTATGTCAAACCGTCTATAAAGATAGTCTCAATGTCATAATTCTGTGATGCTATACCGCAAATGAATGCAAGGAAAGGCTCTGATCCATAAACAGGGTACTCTGTAACGTTTACAAAACGGATTTTATGTGACAATTTAACACTCAGCTCACTGCTGTCATCAATATAAACTACGTTACCGTTACTGCCATTTACGATGTTATTAGCGTTTTCTAACATCTGCTTGGTTTTTCCCATGCCTTTTTTGCCATAAAATACTTTTATCATATTTATCGCCTCCGTTTATTTTTTGATGTTTATACTATACTATACCTTTTTCAAAAATTCAAGATGCTTTTGCTTGATTTTTCACTTTGCCGCAGCTCACTCTTTGTCATCAAAAGCTTCACTTCCATCATTTCCGTCATCGTGCTTTGAGGATGGCGAGAAATGTTTCTTGTGTATTATTTTTATCTCATCTGCCTTGTATATTTCAAGGTCTGTCTCTGTTTCCTTATCCAGTCTTACTTTGACGGTTTCTCTCAGCAGATTTACTTCTGTTATAACACCCTGTCCTTGTGGTGTCTCTACTATCGAGCCTACTCCGGGAAGTCTGTGTATTGCATCCTCGTATGCATCCTGCTCATACTTCAGGCAACACATAAGCCTGCCGCACGTGCCGGAAATTTTCGTAGGGCTTAATGACAAGCTTTGCTCTTTTGCCATCTTTATGGACACGGGTTGGAATTCTCCTGTTGCTGATGCACAGCATATAACTCTGCCGCAAATACCGAGGCCGCCTACTGCTTTTGCCTGGTCTCTTACTCCTACCTGGCGTAGCTCTATCCTTGTTTTAAACACGGATGCCAAATCTTTTACAAGGTCTCTGAAGTCTATTCTCGTATCAGCCACGAAGTAGAACAGTATTTTATTGCCGTCAAAAGTGTACTCTACATCTATAAGCTTCATTTTAAGCTCATGCTTTGCAATTTTTTCATTGCATATATCGAATGCTGATTTTTCTTTTTCTATATTACTATTGTGTATTGCCGCGTCTTCTTCTGTTGCTATTCTGATGACGTCTTTGAGCGGCAAAAATGCTTCGTTTTCTTCTATTTCGCGTATTTCTGAAACTGCTTCTGCGAATTCTATTCCTCTTGCTGTTTCTACAATAACGTTCATTCCTTTTTCTATCTCAAACCCGTTTGGGTTGAAATAATACATTTTTCCTGCATTCTTAAATCGAACGCCTACTACCTTAACCATGAAAAACCTCCTGTATGCGGATTGTAAGCGAATCCGCCATCAGTTTATAATTTACGTTTTGTCCTGCCATTCGCCACGCTTTTCCTACGTATTCTATGGCTTTCATTGCTTTGTGATACCCTATCGCTTCGCTTAAACGGCATATTGTGTGTGTTTCGTTTATGTTTTGCATTGCCACGCTTCCGCCGTATCCTGCGTACATTGCCGCGTCTCTCAATACTGAATACACCGTGAAAAACAGGAGCTCTTTTTTTTCTGCATAATCTGCCATTATTTTTTGAAATTCGCAAAGTGCCCTGCCTCCGCCGCGGGAAAGTGCGAGCATTCCGTTTGCAACAGCGCGGCATATTTCTTCCTGCTCGCCTGTATTTGCCATTGACAGTGCCCTGCCTATTATGCCGTCCGCGTACTCGCACAGCAACTTGTCGTCTACGTTGCCGTCTTTTTTTACTCTGCCGTATGCTTCTAAAATCTCTTTATCGGTGTACCTTTTAAAGTCTACCTTTACCGACCTTGATTTTACCGTATCCAATATCTGCAAATTATTTGACGATATCAGTATCATTACTATATACGGCGGCGGTTCTTCGAGTGTTTTGAGCAGTGCGTTTTGTGCTTGCACGGTTAGTTTCTCTGCGTTTTCAAATATTATTACTTTATATCTGCCAAATTGCGGTGCTGTCGAAATTTCATCTTGTACCAATCTGACTTCTTCTACGCCGATAGTGGCTTTGCCGTCTTGTTTTTGTATTACCAATAAGTCGGGATTTGTGGAGTTTGCATTTAATACGCAAGCTTCGCAAGTGCCGCACGGTTCTGCTGCGTTCGCGCTGCAAGTAAGTGTTTCTGCAAAGCAGCGTGCCATTGTCCTGCGGCCTATTCCGTCCGGTCCGCAGAACATGTACGCATGTCCTATTCTGCCTGTTTGTATACTCTCGGTCAAAAGCTGTTTTACTTGCTTCTGACCTATCAGGTCTTTAAATGTCATAAATCAATACTTTTCAAAACGGTCTACGTCTATTACGAAAACAGTGGCGCCGCCTACCGTTACTTCTATCGGATAAGACATATATCCCATAGTGCCGGCCGATGTCATTGCCGGATTTACCGTTTCCTTTCTTGCTTTGGATTTTGATTCTATTACAGACAATACTTTATC
>JAGAQK010000173.1 GCA_017622825.1 Clostridia bacterium
ACCATTACATACCAAGTCGTACTGGTAAGCGAGAACTTTCGTAGGGTCATCTCCGAGCAATGCGTCCATGCCGCCTTGTGGCATTGAGAAAGGATTATGCGTGAAGATTGTAGCGCCTGTTTCTTCGTCAATCTCGTACATCGGGAAGTCAACTATGAAGCAGAACTCAAATGAATCATCGCGAATCAAATCGAGTTGCTCTTTTGCTGCAAGCCACGTGCGAATGTGTCCTGCTTTTTTCTCTGTGTCATCTTTCTTGTCGTCGCATATAAAGAATAACGTCTCGCTTTCTTTAACGCCTGTTATTTTAATAATCTCCGCTTTCTTTTCTTCTGAAAGGAATTTGGCAATCGGGCCTGCGAAAACGCCTTCTTTTAACGTAATATATCCGAGTCCGCCAAGTCCGACTTCCTGTGACGTTGCAAATTTCAAAGAATCTTCAAAGAATTTCTTTGATTTGCCTACACGGTTAGCAACAATACCGCGAACAGGTTTTCCCTTGAATGCAGGGAAATCAACGTCTGCGAAGAAGTCTGTCAAATCGCATATTATGAGAGGATTGCGAAGGTCAGGCTTATCAGAGCCGTATTTCATCATTGATTCTGCGTAAGTGATACGACGGAATGGTTTCGGTGTAACCTTCTTATCCGAAAACTTTGTAAACGTGTCATAAATAACGTCTTCGCACACGTCAAGCACTTCTTCTTGTGTTGCAAAAGCCATCTCAAAATCAAGCTGATAAAATTCTCCCGGTGAACGGTCAGCTCTTGCATCCTCATCTCTGAAACAAGGAGCAATCTGGAAATATCTGTCAAAACCGGATACCATCAAAAGCTGTTTAAATTGCTGAGGTGCCTGCGGCAAAGCATAGAACTTGCCGGGATGCTTACGGCTCGGTACCAAAAAGTCACGAGCGCCCTCAGGAGATGATGCAGTCAAAATAGGAGTCTGCATATCAAGGAAGCCTTTATCTTCCATGCTGTTTCTGAGATGACGTATAATCTTGCTTCTCGTTACAAGTTTCTTGTAATTTTTAGGGTTACGAAGATCAAGATAACGGTATTTCAAGCGAAGCTCATCTTTACTCATATGAGAATAACGAACCTCAAACGGCAGCATATTGCGGCTCTTACCGAGAACCTGCAGAGAATCTGCCACCAATTCCACGTAACCTGTGTCAATCTTTTCATTTACCGTTTCAGGTGCACGTTTTTCAACCTTACCGCTTACAGAAATAACCGTCTCACGGTTAACGTTCTTAAGCAATTCCTCGTTGTGAACTACAACTTGTGTCACGCCGGTATGATCGCGCAAATCCACGAAAATAACTCCTCCGTGGTCTCTGATGTTATCTACCCAGCCGGCAAGTTGAACAATATTACCGATATACTTATCACAAATATCATTACAGTACTGCGTCCTATACACAACAAAACCTCCTATAATAAAATAAAATTCCCGGGAATATAAAAATATATTCCCGGGACGAGTAAACATAATTATTTAACCCGCGGTGCCACCCGCATTGATACGCTAAGTATCCTCTTTTACATATTAAGCTAATTAACCCGGCGCCGATTTGCGCCATTTGAAGCGTTCCCGCGTTTACTACTCATCTGAAATATGCTTGCAGTCGATGACATATTATCCCTGACAGACTTTCCACAAAAACCGAGTCTTCCCGCAAATTTTATACAAACTTTCTATATTTGTCAATAAAAAATTTCATTTTCCAGCGAATACCGCAGCACTGTTTTGGCATACGTTGCCTCCAACGTAACGTCGCTTCTACCAACAGGTATCGCTCCCCTTTTACACGCATTCGCAGTAGTCCCGTACATTGCTGTCTCCTTGTCGCACGGCGCGAGAATCACCGGAATTCCTCTTTTGTCGCACTCTTCAAGTAAATACAGTATTGAATACGGTCTGTCTTCGTTTACAATGTCCGAAAGCTCATAGTCTTCCTGCGCTTTCCCGCTTGCCCTGCATTTTTCGTTTGCGCGTCCTATACATACGCTTTCGGAATGATACGTGCCATGAACCACGGCTTTTACTCCTTCGAGATTTACTGATGCATAATTCAAATTCGTATAAGGCTGCAGCAAAAGCACGCCCTTCGTTATATCGCTTACGTATTTATACAAGCACGCCTCACTCTGCGCTTTTTTACCTGCAAGTTTTGCATTATTTACGTCAAGTATCGGCATCTCGTCGCAGCTATGAAAATCGTTACTGAAATTCGCGCACTGCCGCAAGTGTTCACCGTAATGTACAAGAAACTTGCTTTCATTTTTATACACTACGTAAACATTCGGTGCTATCGAGTTCATTATAAGCTCTACCGCAGCACGGAAATTCGCGTACCCATTAGTTTTGGGGTTAGGATGCCACTCACCTTTCTCGTCAATTTCTCCTAATCTTTGCTGCGCAGAAACCATACAAACGGGAATTTTTATGCCCGCAAGTGCATACGACAAAAACGCTGACGTGTATGCGAGCGTATCCGTTCCGTGCAAAACGATTATGCCTTTATAGTCATCGAAGATGACTTCGTCTCTGAATATTTTCAGTAAATCACCCCAAGCGTTTGCAGTCATATTTTCGCTTAATATGTCGGGCGCAAGGGCTTTTATGTCAAACTTCACACTATCTTTAAAGGGTGAATTTGTTTTTTTAAAATAGTACTCGGTCAGCCTGGTGTTTGTTGTCTTCGCGTCGGAATAATTTTTCCCTTGTGCGTCCGGCACGCTGCATATAGTGCCTCCCGTCATTATGATACAGATTTTATCTTTTTGCGTTTCCATAATTTACAAACACTCTCCTTTTCTCTTTAATCTTTATTCAATGATTATTGCAATCGCGCCATATTGTCTTTCCTGTTCTTTGCTATATATGTCGTATACAGCCGCAACCATTTCGTCAACATTTGAGTCCGGATGACCAAACATGTTCATCGGGAATGAGGAATATAATTCCCTAAACGTGGCAAAAACTTGCATATCACGAATTGTGACACGTATTGTCTTTTGCGCGTCATCATAATGAGTAAAAACAATCGTGTCACCAACCTTGAGTTGTCGCCTTTTCTCGTCGTAACACCGCACTTCAATCTTCTTTATTCCGTCTTGAACCAAATTAAATGGTTTTTCATATAATTTCATGTTGTGTTGTTTATTCATTTCAATGCACCTGCAATTTTCTTCATAATTCAATTTCCTCACTTAGAAATCAATTCATGATTATAAATAAAACTCAAATCGTTTAAGAAAGCGATCTTTTTTTCTAAAAACTTTTAAAATGTATTCATGATATTTTTCGCCAAGGCCATATGTGGGTAGGATTAACTCAATCGTGGTATTCAATCGAAACAACAAGTCATAAAGAGGTGTATATTTTTTCAAATTCCCTTCAAAGAACATGCCGAAAGTACCGGCTATGGTATTGAGAAGATTCCAATTTTCAAGAACTCGTTTATAATCAATCGGATTGGAAAAAGGAGTATCGAAATCATATTCGACGATATCATTTTCGATTGTAAGCTCGTTAATGGTGCAAAAGTGTTTCATTGCATCTATCGATTGAAAACACAAAAGATTTTTAGAATTTCCGTGCAGAATCGAATCGGCATGCTCTGTATAATAATACAGTGTCAAATATGTGTTCCCGTTGTTTTTTATTAAAAGGGGATATACAATTCGATTTTCTATACAAGCATAAAGATCTTCCATACCTCTGCCGCCTTTCTTTGGTTGTCTTTAAATTTCATTTCTTGTTACAAAAGTCATTTAATACTTCTTCTCTATTATCATTATAAACCAAAAATCTGCTTTCTTTTTTGGCAAACTCTACGTTGTCAATACAGTTCGCATCAATTAAAACAATCGCTTTATCACAAATAGTATCTCCTGCAAGTTCATTTGCTTCTTGGATTTCCGTTTCTAAATATTCA
>JAGAQK010000174.1 GCA_017622825.1 Clostridia bacterium
ATACTGTTGAAGAAGCAGCAAAGAACGGCGTAAAATTGGTTTACGTAAACACAGCAACAACACCTGATGCAGAAGCTTATATCATGGGACTTACAGGAAATAAAGGCTTTGACGACGTTATGGTATTTGCACCCGTTAGACCTGTTGTTGAAATGGGTGACAGACTTCTCGGCAAAGACGGATGTCTTAACTTCTTTGCAGGCCCTGCAAACTCAGAGTTTAAAGCAGAGTTCAATTTCTATAACGTACACTACGCTTCAACACACGTTGTTGGTACAAGCGGTGGAAATACAGCAGATATGATTGAGTCAATTGAGATGATGAACAAAGGACTCCTCAATACAGCTTCTATGATTACACACATCGGTGGTCTTAATTGCGTTGTTGATACTGTTATGAATCTTCCTAAGATTCCCGGCGGCAAGAAGCTTGTTTATACAAATATCGACCTTCCTCTTACAGCTATTGCTGATTTTGAGAAGCTCGGCGAGACAGATGAGCTCTTTAAGAATTTGGCTGAGATTTGCAAACGTCATAATATGCTTTGGAATGCTGAGGCAGAAAAGTATCTTCTTGCTAACGCAAAAGCAATTTAATTTGGCAAGATAATCGCGTAAATTCACGAAAGGACGGATAGATAATGAAAGTTTTGGCTTTTGACTATGGTGCCAGCAGCGGCAGAGCAATTTTGGGAGATTTTGATGGCAAGAAAATTACGCTGACGGAGCTTCATCGCTTTGGCAGCGACCCGGTAATGATGAACGAGACGTTCACATGGGATTTTTTGCGTCTTTTTTTCGAGCTCAAAAAAGGAATTTTGAACACTTACAATGCAGGACACAGCGATATTGCGTCGATCGGTATTGATACATGGGGCGTTGATTTCGGCCTCCTTTCAAAGGACGGCGAGCTTTTGGGAAACCCCGTACACTATCGCGACTCGCGCACAGACGGAATGATTGAGCTTGCTTGTCAGCGTTCGTCGGCAAAGGAGATTTTTGACGTTACAGGTATTGCTTTCCAAAAATTTAATACGCTTTACCAGCTTTTGGCAATGAAAGAGAAGAACAGCGTGCTTCTTGAAAATGCCGATACTTTGCTTTTTATACCGGACCTTTTGAATTATTATTTGACAGGTAAGAAGTATTGTGAGTATACAATCACAAGTACTTCACAGCTTTATGACCCTGTAAAAGGCGAGTGGGCAAAAGAGTTAATCGAGAAAGTCATTCCCGGATTCAACACGGATATTTTGCCGGAGGTTATTCCGGCCGGTACACAGGTTGGACCTCTGTCTGACAGCATTTGCGACGAGCTCGGCATTAAGCCCGTTCCCGTAATTGCGGTTGCAGAGCACGACACGGGTAGCGCCGTAGTTTCCGTACCTTTTTATGATACAAAAAGTGCATACCTCAGCAGTGGAACGTGGTCATTACTTGGCCTTGAGCTTGACAAGCCCGTGATTAACGATAAGATGCGCGAGCTGAACTACACAAACGAGGGCGGCATCAATAATAACGTGCGCTTGCTTAAGAACATCATGGGTCTGTGGATAACTCAGGAATGTAAGCGCCACTGGGAGAAGCAGGGCGAGACTGTTTCGTTTGGCGGATTGACTGACGAAGCGGCTGCTGCTGCGCCTTTTGCGTGCATTATCGACGTTGACGACCAGAGATTTTTTGAGCCTTATAATATGCCCAAAAAAATCCAGGAGTACTGCAAGGAGACGGGTCAGTACGTGCCGCAGACACGTGGCGAGATTATTCGTTGCGTGAACGAAAGCCTTGCGCTTAAGTATCGTCAGGCTATTGAGGGCTTGGAGGAGATCGTTGGTTACACGATTCCTGCGCTTCACGTTGTTGGTGGCGGTTGCCAGAATAAATTGTTGAACCAGTTTACTGCTAATGCGATTATGCGTCCTGTGTATGCCGGTCCTGTTGAGGCTACTGCGCTCGGTAATATTGCTACGCAGTTGATTTCGTTGGGTGCTGTGAAGTCTTTGGCTGAGGCACGCGAAGTTATTCGCAATTCTTTTGAAATTGACGAGTATTTGCCTGAGGACAAAGAGGCTTGGGAAACTGCATATGAGAAGCTCTTAGAGCTGCAAAAGATGAGTAAATAAGGTTGGCTTAGAAAAATCCATAACTGGAGGTTTTTGGCAAACCTGAAAACATATCATAATTGTAACCATGAAGCAGACAACACTGGAAATTTTTGAAAAACTATTTTCACGCCGACCGGAGCTTGCAGATGCTAAAGAAAGCATTCTGCAGGCTTTCGAGGCGATTGCTGAGACTTTTTGTCGTGGTGGGGTACTTTATGTTTGCGGCAATGGTGGAAGTGCGGCTGATTCAGAGCATATTGTTGGTGAACTGATGAAGTCTTTTAAGAAAAAAAGGCCTGTTTCTGATGAGGACAGGTCTATTTTGATGGAAAAATTTGGTGAGAGCGGCAGATCTCTTTCTTTGTCTTTGGAATATGCTTTGCCGGCTGTTTCTTTGTGCTCCGGTATTTCATTGAATACTGCGGTTTGTAATGACACAGACCCTGCAAACGTTTATGCGCAGCAACTTTTTGGTCTTGGCAGGGCGGGAGATTGCCTTTTGGCGATTTCAACCTCCGGAAATGCCGAAAATTGTATACGTGCAGCCATGGTGGCTTTGCTCAAGGATATGAGCGTTATAGGTCTTACCGGCGAAAACGGAGGTCGAATAAAGTCGATTTCTGACGTATGCGTGTGCGTTCCGTCGAATGAAACGTATGCTGTGCAGGAAATGCATCTTCCTATTTATCATTGCCTGTGCGCGATGCTTGAAGAGGAGTTTTTCTGAGCTGGAAACGCGTGAAAAGAGCATGAGTGAAATGGAAAATTTTTACAATTCTGGTAAAAACAACAAATATCGCAGAGAGTGCATAATTCGCGGTTCGTCGGAAATAATAATCACAGAGAACGGCGAGGCTGTTCTTTATAAAGATTCCGACAATAGTAAATTCATGACTTCTAATATTTTTGCGGCGCGTATTACAGAGTATGTGCCGCAATTGCATTCTTTTTTTGTTGATATTGGCGACGGAAGCCGGCGTGCACTCCTTTCTGCAGACGAGTGTTCGCAAACTACGAAAGTGAGCTCGATACGTGATGAGAAACTGCGCGTGGGGGACTACTGCTTAGTGCAAATAACTACAGCGCCGAGAGGGAAAAAAGGTGCCCAAGTAACAACAAAAGCACGCCTCGTCGGCGTGTATACTGTTTTACTACCTGGCGAAACAGATGTTCAAGTAAATATTTCCGGGAAAATTAGAGACTCTGAAATGCGTACGCGATTGGCAATGATAGGGGAATCTATATATTCTGATGCGAGAAGTACCAAATATTCATTGATTTTCAGAACAGAGAGTGCAAATGCAGCAACGAAGGATATTGTTGGTGATTATGAAAATTTATGTAAATTATGGGAAGAAATACTGGAAAAATTTTACAAATTTGTAAGTACCGGAAATGTGGGTCTGATTTACAGTCGCAATCCTCTTTATAGTGAAATTCTCAAGTATCCATTATCTTTATATTCTATGATATGTGCAGATACGGTGGAAGTTCTCGACGATATTAAACTTAATTTCCCGGAATTCGACACTATTTTGCATTTTATCCCCAAGAGGATATTTGAGACGAAATCTGTCGATAAAGTTCTTGCTTCAAGTCTTGGTCGCAAGGTTTATCTTAAATCTGGAGCTGATATTGTTATTGAAAAAACAGAGGCACTGACTGTTATCGACGTTAATTCCGGAAAATCGTCAAAATCCTACTCGGAAATTAATTTTGAAGCAGCAACTGAAATTATGAGACAACTTCGGCTACGTGATATTGGCGGAATAATCGTCTGTGATTTTATTGAACCTGACAATAAAAAAGACAGGCTCGCGCTTGTCGACTTTATGCGCGAGCTTGCCTTAATTGATCCTTCAAAACCCGAAATCCCGGGTATTTCTCAGCTTGGCTTAATAGAAATTTCCCGTAAGCGTAGCTGATAGCGTCAAATTATTGAAAAATCATACATTACCTTGAACGTTGCCGTGTCTCCTGCCTTGAGAAATGGGTAGGGAGCTAATTTTGGGTTATCTGTTGCGTTTACAGAATC
>JAGAQK010000175.1 GCA_017622825.1 Clostridia bacterium
AAGTGTAAACTCGGCAAGTCTCAAAGGATTTGACCTGTATGAGGAAGTTTCTCCGCTTGGAATCAATTCATCAGTCGTCGTTACAGGATCATTTATAACACTTGCAGCTTCAAGAATTATATTATCCGTAAGAGGCTGCATTTTCGGCCAATCTGCAATGTTCGGACCATATTTTAGAGGAGAATCAACTTGAGCTTTACCATAACCGAAATACAATCTGTTCTCATATACAGTCCTGTCAAATTTATACTCAACGTCATGCTCTTCAAGTCCCATTTCTGCTGCAATCTCATCAGCAGGAGTAAGAATACCGCCGTTCATAGCTGTTGCGGCAATAGAACGAGCATCCATAAGTGCAACCCATGAAATCTGACCGTCAGACGGCTTTGAGCCTTCTCTGTTCGGGAAGTTTCTTGTTGTATGTCTTATACTGAATCCGTTATTTGATGGTACGTCTCCTGCTCCGAAGCACGGTCCGCAGAATGCTGTTCTAATTGTTGCGCCTGCATTCATAAGGTCAGCAAGCATTCCGTTTCTTGTAAGCGCAATTGAAACCGGTTGGCTGGCAGGGTAAACGCTAAGTGAGAAAGAACCTGTGCCAATAGATTTTCCTGCAAGAAGCTCGCTTGCTCTGCAAATATTCTCAAACGTTCCGCCCGAGCAGCCCGCAATAACGCCCTGGTCAACGTAAACCTTGCCGTCACGCACTTTCTCTGTAAGCTTGTACTCACGTACTTTCTCGCCATACTGCTCGATTCCCTTTTCTTCTACTTCTTTAAAAATCGCCTCTGCATTATCTAAAAGTTCGCGCACAGTGTAAACGTTGCTTGGGTGGAATGGCATCGCTATCATAGACGGAATACTTGCCAAATCCACTACTAACGCGCCGTCATAATATGCACCGTCTGCAGGTGTCATTTCTTTGTAATCTTCGCTTCTGCCGTGAACAGTAAGATAATCTTTTACTTTGTTGTCCGTTGCCCATACAGAGGACCAACATGTAGTTTCTGTTGTCATAACGTCAATGCCGTTACGATATTCTACCGAAAGTCCACTCACGCCGGGGCCTACGAATTCCATTACTTTATTCTTTACAAAGCCGTCTGCAAAAACTGCTTTAATAATCGCAAGTGCGATATCCTGAGGGCCTACGCCCGGTCTTGGTTTACCTTCTAAGTAAATGCAAATAACCTCAGGCTTATTAACTTCATACGGTCTTGACAAAAGTTGTTTAACGAGCTCCGGGCCGCCTTCACCTACTGCCATTGTTCCTAATGCACCATAGCGTGTATGGCTATCTGAGCCAATTATCATTTTACCGCAACCTGCCATCATTTCTCTCATATATTGATGAATTACTGCTTGGTGTGCCGGTACATATATACCGCCGTATTTCACGGCTGCCGAGTGTCCGAAAACGTGGTCATCCTCGTTAATCGTGCCGCCTACAGCACAAAGTGAATTGTGGCAGTTTGTGAGTACGTATGGTACAGGGAATTTTTCGAGTCCGCTTGCTCTTGCAGTTTGTATTATACCAACGTATGTAATATCATGTGATGCAAGGGCATCAAATTTCAATTTAAGCTTGGCATCATCTGCAGTGCCTTCAACTACGTGGTTTTTAAGTACAGAATAACAAATCGTACATTTGCGGGCTTTTTCTTTTTGTTCAGCAGAAAAACCTGCATCTTTTTCTTCTACAAGCTTACCGTTTACATAATAAACACCATTGTTTATTTTATCAATCTTCATAAAATCACCTTTTTCATTGTTTTTAATCGCGACACCTTTTATATAACATATATCTTGTCAAAAGAATACATATAAATATAACTATAGGCAACGCTATAAGCGCAATAGTTTCTGTTATAGCTCCGGCAATATACACAATTATCGGTATACAATAAATGAATGAAAATACAACAGATATTATTATACCAAGAATAGCGTTAAAATTCTGCTTTGCCGCCTCTGATTCCTTATCCCATTGCAACTTAGGTTTAATGTAGTCTATCAATAAACCGGTATATGCAAAAGGTAATGCCCCGGCAAAAGAAACCATTAACCCATATATAATATACAAAAATTCAATTTTTAGCAACACACCAAATAAAATAATATACAAAAGCGATGCTATCCAATATAAAATAACAGCGGCTTTTACCCTACCTTTCATCTGTTCTTTTTGACTAACCGGAATCATCTGAGTTATCCAAAAATATTTTCCTTCTCTTGAAATTGAAGTTGAAGGCACCATACTCAGTGACATTATAAAAAAACTGATGGCAATTCCCACAAAATACATATTATTTTTCGATAGTATAGCCTCAGGAAGGTTTGCGCTTTGTTTATACAGAAAAAGCGCGGCCAATGGTGCAAAAACAATATTTAAAAGACAATTCAGCACATACACAGGACATCTTACAAGAGTAAGAATTTCTTTTTTACAAAATGCGTCCGATTGTTTTCTTTGTGTATACTTGTTTTTCTTTTTACTGTTTTGCTTTGTACTACTGCCGAGTTTTTCGATTGTTTTATCGTAAGTCATGCCTCCGTAAATATATACTGCTACGAAAAGCACTATACCGACAGCTACTTCAGCAACAGTTAACAGGAGCGACAATGTA
>JAGAQK010000176.1 GCA_017622825.1 Clostridia bacterium
CAGCCGGCATCCATCCAACAATAATTGAACGGAAGCTTCTGCTCAAGTATCCCCTCCCAGCGCTTCTTTAATTCGTCAGTCGCGATACCGCCCCAGAATATAGCCGAGAACGGTAAATCCTTATCTCTTTCCTGTTTTCCCACAGGCGAAACACAATCTTTGATATATCTTCTCCACAAATTGTGCGCATTATCTTGCCCGTTTGAGTACTCCATTACGGTCGTTGATGCAGTACGGAATTTTTCTCCCGGCTTCATGTAAAACCTGACGCCTTCTATTCTTCCCAACATACGCACGTCCTTGTTTCCTCTTTCAAACTGTGCATTCCACTGACCGGTCCAGCCTACAGCCATCAAAACGCCCTTTTCAAGTCTGTTCAAGTCAAAAAAAGGAGATGTTCCCATGCCACTTCTGCCTGAATGATTGGCTGCCTTAAGCGTTTCGTTTGGCCAAAACCGCACCGCCCTTGACATGTTGTCATAATCCGTAATATTTGCACCGTCTGTAATATACAGCTTCAGAGTGTCTGTTTCCCATACGGAATGTTTGTTTTTGCGTGTTTTTACGGGGTCAGCGTCAAACTCAGCAAGCGTGTCGCAATCCCACAAATCCGAAACAATACCGCTGTTATGGTCTGTAGGATTATGCCAATAATTTGTCCATTTGACGACGTTATATTTAGGAAAAAGCTCTATACGACATTCTATTTGAAGTCCGTCATAAAGAGTGTATAAAAATCCTGTTGCTGTCTCTTCAACAGTCTTTTCAACCTCTGCAAAAGGTATGTCATTGTACTTAAAAGATAATCCGGGTTTTATCATAATTCTCACTCCCTACCTAATAAAAATATATACTGATTTTTGTCTTTAACTTAAAAACAATGATATCACAAAACGCGCGGTTTTACAACAAAAAACAACAGTCGGGCGTAGATTGCGTTTTGCCCGACTGTCATTTTGGAATGGTTTATTTGTTTTTAGGTAAATGCTTAATTATTCTGCAATCAGAATATAACTGTATATTTCCTGTTTGCCCTCTACGCAATACACTTCAATACCGTGCTTGCTTTCAATGTAATTCTTAATCTCCTCAGTCTCCTCTAAAGTAGAGTCAACTCCGTTAATTAAAATACATATATCATGTAACTTCCAATCAATCTTATCGCACATTGCCATTGTAGCCGATTTTCTGTCCGGCATTGCCGATAAAATATTCTTGCCTACAAATCCAATATAATCCCCCTTGTGAACTTGCACATCCTGCATATCAGCATCACGAACACATTGCGAAACTTCTGCAGTTATGACGTTTTCCATACCCATATTAAACAGCGCTTCAACTTCATCCGGATCTGTAAGCTCGCCGTCTGTCATAGTCAGGGCCGCATATCCGTCACCAATAGTTTTGCTGTTTATGATTCTCACATCGGCTTTACTGTAAAGCTGTGCTGCCTGCTTCGCCGCCAAGATAACGTTTGAGTTGTTCGGGAAAACAAATATTGTGTCGGCATTAACTTTATCAAATGCTTTCAAAAAGTCCTCCGAAGAAGGGTTCATGCTCTGCCCGCCTTCAACAATAACGTCCGTACCAATTTCACGGAATGTATTTTGTATGCCCTCTCCGCATGCTACTGCTACAACACCATAAGCTTTGCGCTCCATTTTTTCCGTTTCTTCATCTTGCATTGTACTGTTATGCTGAAGTGTCATGTTTTCAATCTTTAACTTTAAAAATTCACCGAACTGTTGGCAGAAAGCAAGCACTTTATCAGGAGTTTTCGTATGAACGTGTATTTTAACTATGCTTCCTGTTTTGAATGCTGCTATGGAATCACCCACTGTCTGTAAAAAGTCCGTTATTAAAGAAATATCAAAATTTTCTATATCTGTCTTTGCATTTTGAAGTCTTACGAGAAGCTCTGTGCAATAACCGAATTCAAGAACGCTGTCTTCATTGAAAGCATCAAGATCAATCTCCGCAGCACCATTTGATGATGGCATTGAATCAAGCTGCGTATAATCATAATTCTTATCTCCGTCAAGCGCACTGAACATACCTTCTACAATACATATAAGTCCAGCAGCACCCGAGTCTACAACACCTGCTTTTTTAAGCATAGGGAGCAAATCAGGTGTACGGTCAAGAGAGCGCTTTCCTTCTTCTATAAAAGAACCGAAGAATTCTTCTGCATCTTTATTTTTATTTGTACATGCAAACTCCGTTGCATCATGAGCTACCGTAAGAATAGTTCCCTCGGTAGGCTTCATTACCGCATTATAGGCGTGCTTTACACCTACTCTGAATGCTTTGCCCAATTGATGCGAATCTGCTACGTCCGATTCGCTAAGACCCGCAGCTATTCCGTCAAAAAACTGTGAAAGTATAACGCCTGAGTTGCCGCGTGCGCTAAAAAGCATTCCGTTTGCAACGTTACGTGAAACCTCTGCAAGTGAAGTACTTTCTTCTTTTAATGCATCTACACCGCCCATGAGCGTGAGAAGCATGTTGTCACCTGTGTCACCGTCGGGAATCGGGAATACGTTTAAATCATTTATCTCGCCGGCGTGATTTTTCAAATTTATCGCCGCGCGTTTAAGCATATTTGAATATGCAACACCATCTATCTGTTTACCCATAAATTTCTCCTTATTTGTTCTTTCCCAAGAAGAACAACGCAAGTGTGCCAGGGCCGGAATGTGCACCGATTACAGGGCCTGTGTACACTGTCATATCAACATCTCTACCGTATTCTTCTTTTAAAATGTCAGCTAAAAGTTGCGCATCTTCTTTGCAGTCTCCTTGACATATAAAAATCGGTCCGCAAGTTTTGTCTACAGCAAGTTCGCCATACTTATCTGCCAATGCCTTAATGGAGGCTTTTCTTCCCCTAACTTTAAGAACGGGAATAAGATGTCCTTCATCATCAACATGAAGAACAGGCTTTATACCGAGCATACCACCTATAAAGGCTGCCGCCGGACTTACTCTGCCGCCTCTTTTCAAATAAACGAGGTCGTCAACAGTAAACCAATGACAAATGTGGGGTACTGTTTCTTTAACGTATTCTGCAAGTTCTTCTATATCTGCTCCTTCTTCTTTCTTTTTGACTGTTAGATAAAGCAAAAGGCCAAAGCCGGCTGAAGCGGCAAGACTGTCTACCGCAATCAATTTTGAATCAGGGTATTTCTCAGAAAGTGCTTTGCAAGCAAATGCTCCTGAATTATAAGTTGTACTTATTCCTGATGAGAAGCCTAAGTAAAAAATATCATTACCTTTTTGGATTTCTTCTTCAAATATTATTTTGAATCTTTCTGAATTAACTGCTGATGTTTTTGCTACACCACCATCACGCATCTTTTGATAAAACTCTTTCGGGTCAATCTCATTGTTGTTTAAAACTTCATCTTCACCATCAAATTTAAGTGTGAGATCAACGCATTTTACATTCCATTTTTCAAGTGTACTCAATTCCATATCGCAAGCGGAATCAGTGAATATTACGTAATTTTTCATCTGTGCAATCCTCCGTGTGCATTTTGTTTTTAATACATTAATGATTATACCACAAACGCACTTTTAGTCACTGAACTTCCCTGTTCTACAGCTATACTATTAGTAGATATGGCTGTAGAATACAAAAAAACGCACTCTACATACGGTAGAGTGCGTGGAATATAGGCAAATTTTCACTCTTTTCTTTTTTTCTTTTTACCGGAGAAACGCATACCTGACCACAGGAAAATAATTGCCTGTCCCGGAATTCCCAAAGCAAAAAGCAAATAAACTTTAATATGGCACATCAACAAAATAAAAAACAACAGAGCTATTACAGTCCACATCAACAGAGAAATAATTATAAAATTATGTCTTTTGTTAAACCAAACAGTATTAAAAATAATGCCCAAAATAAATGATATGGGTACAGAAAACATATATGGAGATATGCTCCATATATTACGGGGAAATATTGTATTTACCACTACGAAAGCAACTGTTGCCAGCAACCACACAAGCAAAATACTCATCCACATAATTATTTTGCAATTTCGTCTTTTGCGTCTGTCAAGGAATTGCTTTTTGCGCAAACGCTCTTCTTCCTCATGGTGCTCAGGTCTTAATAAATAATCAACCGTCACACGGAAAACATCCGCTACACTTTTCAGAACGGTCACGTCAGGAAGCGATTCTCCTCTTTCCCATTTTGAAATTGCTTTATCAGAGTAATTTAATCTTTCTGCAAGCTCTGCCTGTGTCATATTATTTTTACGGCGCAAGTCCGTTATATTACGAGCTATAATAAGCTTAATCTCATCCATTTTTTATCACCGCATAAATTATCTCATATAATTCTGTTCCTTGTCAAGCCACCTTCAAAGCATAAAAATAGAGCATATCTCAAAAGAGATATGCCGTTTTTTAAAAAAACATCATTGAACATCAAGATATTCAGCCAATATCTCTGCAGCATTGCCAACAAGCTCGCCGCATGGTCTTTTCTTGTAATACTCTGCTGTACGCTCAGCCGGCGGTGTGGCAGAAGAGAGTTCTGTAGGCAAAACGGGTTCGCGGCCTGAAAATTCACCGCTCAAAAGCTCCCGACAAATTATACTGCCGTTTTGCTCCTTAAACTTTGCTGCAAGTTCCTGCACTTTCTTGTAGTGTTCGGCTTTTGCAGTGGTGTCTTTCGGGTCGGAATACCCGCATATCAATCCGACTGCCATGAACATACCTGAAACAGCGCCGCAAACTTCGCGAAGCTTTCCCATACCGCCCCCGAAAGAGGAAGCTAATCCGGCTGATTGTTCTTCTGTAAGGTCTGTCAAGTCCTTGAAAGCCAAAAGTACGGCTTGTGAACAGTTGTAGCCTTGTTGGAAATAATCAATTGCTAATTCACGCCTCGTCACAGAAAATCACATCTTTTCCAATGCATCGGCAATTTTATCAAGAGCATCATTTTCAAAGAGTTCGATTGTTCCTTTGTCACATGCGGCAGTTAATTTGCCATCTATGGGTATTTTTGCAACTAACGGTATGTTGTGCTTTGCTGCAATTTCATCAATGTGACTTTCTCCGTAAATCTTATGCTCTTTGCCGCAATCAGGGCAAACATAATACGACATATTCTCTACTATGCCTATAACGGGAATATTCATAAGATTTGCCATATTTACAGCTTTTTCAACTATCATCGAAACGAGTTCCTGAGGAGAAGTTACTATAATAATACCGCATATAGGCAAAGACTGGAAAACTGTCAACGGTACGTCACCTGTTCCGGGAGGCATATCCACAAACATAAAATCAACATCTTCCCATATAACGTCTGTCCAGAATTGTTTAACAGTGCCTGCAATAATCGGTCCGCGCCATACAACAGGGTCAGTTTCATTTTCAAGAAGTAAGTTAAGTGACATTGTTTTAATGCCTGTCTTCGTCAAAACAGGGTAAATACCGGCCTCGTCACCCGTTGCTTTTTCTTTAATACCAAAAGCCTTTGGGATTGACGGCCCTGTAATATCTGCATCCAAAATAGCAGTCTGATAATCTCTGCGGCGCATATTTACAGCCATAAGTGACGTTACAAGGGATTTGCCGACTCCGCCTTTACCGCTTACTACAGCAACAACTTTTTTAATATCAGAACCTACGTGAGGTTTTTCCAATAAGGACTCAGGCTGTCTGCTTGAGCAGTTTGCGCTGCAATTTGAACAGTCATGATTGCATCCTTCACTCATTAAAAACATCTCCTTATATATAAATATAGAATTATACATTTAAAAGTACAAGGTATATTATAACACATGAAAAATAAAATACAAATTTTAACGGCGAGCTTTATGCGCATCGCCGTTTTTTATTAAGCTATTATTTCTTTTTAATTACTGCAACAATTACAATAACCAAAGCTACCAAAAGTATAACACCTGCTGATATGGCAATTATTGTTGGCAGATAGCTATATTCACTTTCTGTATTTGTATTATCCGACGTGTTGCCGGAGCTGCTGTTTGCTTCAGTTGAAGGAGCTCCCGTCGGTACTGTGTTTCCGGTTGTTTCTGTAGCCGGACCTTGCGTAGGCAAAAGGCTTTCCGTTGCATCTGTGGGCTCTGCTGAAGCTGTGGGCCTCGCTGAAGCTGTGGGCTCCGCCGGTGATTCTATCTTCTCGACTTTGCAACCATCTGCCACTATGTCGTCCAGTGTCACTGTAACGCCCTCGCCTGCTATGTCAAATCTAAATGCGGAGAGCTGTGCGAATTCCACATTAAACGTCGCCTTGCTACCGGGCACGTATGTTCCGTCAATGAAAACGTAGTAGTCTGACGTACCCACGTCACAAGCCACAGCTACGGTATACACACTCCCCTTTTCTACTTCTTTCAAAAGTGTATTATCTTGGTTATAAAGGCCGATTTTGCCTTCTGCGTTCGCAAAATAGATAATCGGATTGCCTGGATCTTCATTATCTTTCTCCTTAGAATTAACGTCTGTAATCTTGAACGAAAATCTGTCTCCTGTATTTGGCATGTCATCGATTCGTAATTTAAACTCCATAACGTATGCCGCAGAGTCGAATTCTGTCGTTGTATGTATCATCCATGTTCTTGCATCCAGAAAATCTTTAAATACTATTGATGCGTAGTCCGATAAAGGGTCTTCTTTAATAAGCTTTGCTTTTGTACCGGGACATAAGAAAGAGAATAACCCGTACGTATAATCAGCTCCGTCTTTTGGATAATCTGCCGCAATGAAGTCACTTGATTCGTTAAAATCCTCAAAATCCTCATAAACGATTTGCGAAAGCTGCGTGTCTTCCCTTGTGTATTTATAACAGTCACCCGTCGCGCCTTCTGCGCGTATGCAAATAAAGTTGGAGAACGTCATCGCAATAACTATCGCTAATACTGCCGTCGAAAAACCTGTAAATCTTGTTATGCTTACTTTTGCCATAATGATTTAACCCTCCAATATTCATAAAATACCTTGTTAAAATTTTACCACAACTGCATTTTGCGTACAAGATAAAGTTTTTACGCAAAAATTATATATAGTAATTTTTGGGGGCGTGTGATATAATTGATACAATTCTGTTTGTCAAAACAGACACATTTGAGCAGAAGGAATGTTTTCAATGAAAAAAACTGATTTAAATACAAAAGGCTGTTGCCGCATCACGCGCGCGGCGCAAATTTTATTCATTATCACGTTTATTTTGTGCATCTTCGCATCTTGCGGCGGATCGCAAAACGACAACGGGCTTATCACACCCCCTACTTTACCTAATTCAAACATAGCTTCTCAAACTGCGGCTTCAACGGCCGAAGGCGGCAGCGCAATTTCTACGGAAGTGCCCACGACAGTGCCTACTCCCACTGCGATGCCTACTCCGGAGCCCGGCACTCCCGACACTTTGGGCTTGTATATTGCCGAAAATGGCCGGCGTATTTTAGTTGATGAGTTTTCTTCGGAATGGGTTGCCGGCAGCGACATTGACTGTTTTGAGGCTATTGCGTCAAAAGAGCCCACACTTTCGGGAAGCTTCGCAGATATTTGGAATACCGCGTGGAACAAATTTACAAATACAAAAAATGTAAAAATCGGATATTCACTTAACATAAAGCTGAAATCGGGCGAGAACATTTCGTATGATGTGAAAACGCCTGCTGATGCGCAGCAAAACAGGGATTATATAGAAGTTTATCTGTATGACGACATTCACGTAAGCGGTTGGTACAGCCATCTTGAAGATAGCGATATAAAAGAAGATACCGTGATCACCTCTATTAAGCTGACAGCGACGCAAAAGCAATCGGAGATAAGCAGCATAGAATTGACTGCCTACCTGTACACAACCGATATGCCTCAAAGAGTTATATCGTCTGCAAAAGTAGACGTTTTCAATAGACCCGCAAGCTGATAAGAGGAGCGCAATATTATGAAATACAGCAATAAAAAGATAGTTGTTTTAGAAAAGAACTCCGTTACGCCCGCGGGGGACATATCGTTGGATATGATAGAAAATCTCGGAGATGTGACGATTTATGATTCTGTACCGGCAGGTAAATTGGAAGATGTCGTAAAAGATGCTGAGGCAGTTATTTGCAGTAAAGCAAAATTCACAGAAAGTGTATTGGAAAACTGCCCAAAGCTTAAATATATTGGTTTGTGGGCAACGGGATACGATAATATCAACGTCTTTGCAGCGGCAAAAAAAGGCATAACGGTAAGCAACGTACCGGGGTACTCGACAAATTCCGTAGCGCAGCACACGTTTGCGATGATACTCAATCTTGCATCGAATTCAATAAAATATGATAAGTCCGTTCATAACGGCGATTGGAAAAAGGCCCCTATTTTCACATATCTTGATTTTCCGATTATGGAAATTTCAGGCAAAAAATTAGGAATATTGGGTTACGGTGCCATTGGCAAGGCTGTGGCGAAAATCGGTGAAGCATTCGGTATGCAGCCTATAATTCACACACGCACGAAGCCCGAGAATTGCTCGTACCCCGTTGTGTCGTTAGACGAGCTTTTGGCAGAAGCAGACTTTTTAACGTTGCACTGCCCACTCACGGACGCTACACGTAAGATTATAAATAAGGAAACTCTTTCGAAAATGAAAAAAACGGCCTACGTTATTAATACGTCGCGCGGTGGCACAATCGACGAGGCGGCGTTAGCGGAAGCTCTGCACGCAGGCACTATTGCAGGCGCCGGCATTGACGTACTCGACGGTGAGCCGATGCGAGAAGATCATCCTTTTTTTGATGCTCCGAATTGCATAATCACGCCTCACGTTGCTTGGGCATCATTTGAAGCACGTCGGAGACTCGTCAATATTGTATATGAAAATCTCAAAGCTTATATAGACGGAGCGCCCATAAATAACGTGGAAAGGTTCTGTAAAAAATGACAATAGAGTTAATGCAGCCAAAATTAAAAGGAAAAATCAATGCGATACCTTCCAAATCGCACGTGCACAGGCTTCTCATTGCGGCCGCGCTTTACGGCAAAAGCACTCGAATTATTTGCTCAGGTAAACTTTCGGACGACATATTTGCCACGATAAAGTGCCTGCAAGCACTGGGTGCGGACATAACCGTCAATGACGGCGAGATACTTATTTCAGGTATTAACGTACGAAACGCTACTGCTCAAATGTTTTGTGGTGAAAGCGGTTCGACTTTGAGATTTATGCTCCCCGTTGTGTGCGCTTTGGGCACAAATACGGAATTCTATCCCGAAGGCAGATTGCCGCAAAGGCCATTATCACCGCTTCGAGAAGAACTCATATCTCACGGTTGCTTTGTTGACGAAGTCGGTACGGTGCCTTTTAGGACCTCAGGCAAGTTAAAAGGCGGCAATTTTGAAATCGCAGGCAATATTTCTTCTCAATACATTACAGGCTTGCTCTTTGCCTTGCCCTTGTTAAGCGAAAAAAGCGAGATTTGTATTATAGGCAAATTGGAATCTCGCCCATACGTGGACATGACGTTGGAGGTTCTTTCGCAGTTTGGTGTTGACATCAAAGTTGAGAGTGACTCCCTTATAACAATAAACGGAAGCTCTTATAATAAAGTTCCCGACGAAACGCTTACTTTCTACGCTGATGGGGACTGGTCAAATGCGGCATTTTGGCTTGTAGCAGGAGCCGTAGGCTCCGCTGAAATCTGCGTAAGCGGCCTTCGTATGAATTCTACTCAGGGAGACAAAGCAATAGTTGATGTTTTAAAAGCATTTGGTGCTAACGTTTCTATAGAAGAAGCCCGGGATTGCATAGATTCCCATTCAGGCAGTTTATATAATATAACTGTCTTCCCTTCTGAACTTCGCGGCATTGAAATCAATGCCGCCGATATACCGGACCTCGTTCCGATACTGGCTCTTGCCGCAGCTTGCGCTGCGGGCTCAACTAAAATTTACAACGCGCAGCGTTTAAGATTAAAGGAAAGCGATAGGATTGCTACAGTTTGTGACCTGCTTCGTTCTTTAGGTGCAGACATTCTTCCTACCGAAGATGGATTATTGATTAACGCAAGCAGTAGCGGCGATGCGACATCTTTTCGTATGAAAGGTGGCAACGTCAGCAGCCATAACGACCACAGAATTGCCATGACGGCCGCCGTAGCAGCAACCGTCTGCCAAGGCGCTGTGATAATTGATGGTGCCGAAGCGGTTAATAAATCCTACCCTCTTTTTTGGCATGATTATGATATGTTAAATATAAATAAGGAGTGATACCGTGTCTTCTGTTTTTGGTAAAAATACTAAAATTTCAATATTTGGTCAATCTCACTCGGCAGCAATCGGTGTTACAATTGACGGTTTACCTGCCGGTTTTAAAATTGATATGGATGAGCTTCATGCGTTTCTGTCACGTCGTGCTCCCGGTAATTCCGAATACTCTACGCCTCGCAAAGAAGCTGATATGCCTGAGTTTTTAAGCGGTATTGTTGATAACACTACGTGCGGTGCACCTTTGACTGCAATAATTCGCAATACAAACACGCGTCCGGGTGATTACAGAAACCTTGCTGATATTCCGCGGCCCGGTCATGCTGATTATACGGCAAACATTAAATATAAAGGATTTCAGGATCCTACGGGCGGCGGTCATTTTTCGGGCAGACTTACTGCTCCGCTTTGCGTTGCCGGCGGAATACTTCTTCAAATCCTTAAGGCTCGTGGTATTTTCATTGGTGCTCACATTTGTAAAATTGGCTCTGTTAGCGACAAATTATACGATCCGTGTAACGTGTCTGTTGAAGATTTATATTGCACTTCTGAAAAAAAGCTTCCTGTTATTGACAAGGAGGCTGCATTGGCTATGTCTGATTTAATTTTGGCGCAAAAAGCTGTTGGTAATTCTATTGGCGGGGCTATAGAATGTGCTATTATAGGTTTGCCTGCCGGTATCGGCTCGCCTATTTTCGACGGTGTCGAAAATAGAATTGCTCAATGTGTCTTCGGAATTCCTGCCATTAAAGGTATTGAGTTTGGTTGTGGCTTTGAGGTTGCTGAAATGACCGGTTCACAAAATAATGATGATTTTTATGTTGATGATAACGGTCTTGTTAAAACTGCCACCAACAATCACGGCGGTATACTTGGTGGCATTTCGTCCGGTATGCCTGTGATTTTCCGTGTTGCTGTAAAACCTACGCCTTCAATCGGAATCGAGCAAAACAGTGTGTGCATTCCGACGAACGAGAACACAAAGCTTACTGTAAAGGGGCGTCATGACCCTTGTATTTTGCCGCGTGCTGTGCCGTGTGTGGAGGCGGCCGCAGCAATTGCTGTTTTTGATATGCTATGCGAAAGCATTTAATTTTTATATTTGATTTATTTTATAGGATGTGATTTTTATGGAAAACAATTTACAAGATTTACGTTCGCGTATTGATAACGTTGACAATGAGATTATTCGTTTGTTTCAGGAGCGTATGAATATCTCTTCAAGTATTGCAGAGTACAAAAAAGCTAACAATTTACCTGTACAGGATATAAAACGCGAGCGAGACAAGCTGAGCGACCTGATTAATAAATCCGATGAGGATTTTAAATCATATACAAGCGTTCTTTATTCTCTTTTATTTGAATTAAGCCGCTCGTATCAGGATAGGATTCTTTACCCAACTTCTGATTTAAAGAACAAAGTCTCATATGCTATTGATAACACGAATAAACTTTTCCCGCCTTGTGCTACAGTTGCATGTCAAGGTGTTGAAGGTGCTTATTCACAGCATGCATGTGAAAAGCTGTTTCAAATCCCAAAAATAATGTATTTCAACAACTTTGCCAGCATTTTTGCATCGATTGACAAGGGACTTTGTGACTATGGTGTTCTTCCTATCGAAAACAGCACTGCCGGCTCTGTTAAACAAATTTATGATTTGATGATGTATTACAATTTTAATATTGTTCGTAGCGTAAGAGTTAAAGTTGACCACAATCTTTTGGCAAAAAAAGGCACTGATATTAGCAAAATACGCGAGATTTACTCTCACGAGCATGCTTTGGCGCAGTGCACTCATTATATTAATTCTCTCGGCAATGTTAAAGTCACTGTTGTTGAAAACACTGCTGTTGCTGCAAAAATGGTTGCTGAGTCTGACCGTGATGATATTGCCGCAATATCTTCTCGTTCTTGTGCTCCTTTATACGGTCTCGACTGCCTTGCTTCTTCTATACAGGATAAGGGTAATAATTATACTCGTTTTATTTGTATTTCTAAAAATCTTGAGATTTATCCGGGTGCAGACCGTACCAGTCTTATGATGATTATTTCTCATAATACATCACAAGTCTTTTATTACTTCTATCTGGTTTCACCCATAAAGAATAATGCAATGGTTCCCGGACCGGAATGAGCACCAATGGTAGGACCCACGTTATTTATTAAGATATTTTCAATCCCAAATCTTTGTTTCACCATGCCCGCCACATATTCAGCACATTCTAAATCATCACCATGACTAATCATAATGATGTCATTTTCAGAAGCAAAGCTTCCCATCTTTTCTGCCATA